>JAPPMR010000324.1 GCA_028818995.1 Candidatus Poribacteria bacterium
TTCCCTCCCGCTGAATGCCAAAAGCGCATTCAGCGTTGATTCACAGTTCAGATGTCCAGTTAATTGTAGAAGCCACTATAAGACAACAAATGGAGGGGATTGACATGTCAAAAGTTGCAGTGATTGCAGGTGTAGGCCCAGGTTTAGGCGCGGCGATTGCACGCAAATTCGCGAGCGAAGGATGCAACCTTGCATTACTCTCACGCTCATCCGCATACAGTATCAATTTATCCAATAGATTGGAAAAGACAGGTGTATCAGTTATCCCTATCCCAACAGATATAACGGATGCTAAACAAGTAGCCGCGAGTTTTAGCCAAATTCGTGAGGAATTAGGGGAACCGGATATCTTAGTAAACCATGCAGGAAATGCAGCATGGGGAAACCTTTCTGAACTGACACCTGATGCATTTGAAAGTGCATGGCGGGTTTGCACACTCGGCGCGTTTCTCTGCATTAAGCAGGTAGTACCGGGCATGATTGAAAAAGGTGGTGGAACAATTCTCTTTTCCGGTGCGACATCTGCTGTGCGTGGCAGAGCAGGCGCAATCGCTTTTAGCAGCGCAAAATACGCAATGCGCGGTTTAGCATCATCACTTGCCCGTGAAGTTGGACCGCAAGGAATCCACGTGGCGCACATAATTATTGATGGCGTGATTGACACCCCTGGTGTCCGAGAGCGGTACCAGTTGGCAGAAGATGAACCTTTGCTCGCACCAGATTCTATTGCTGACACCTATTGGGCATTGGTCCAACAAGAACGAAGTGCATGGAGTTTTGAGGTAGATGTGCGTCCTCATAATGAGGAATTCTTCACATAATTTCAAAAAAAGGAGATTACCATGGTGAGAACGACTATTACTTTTTTTATTTTATTTATCGGTATTCTGCTCCCTTTTTCGGATGCGATAGCTGAAACAAAGTGGACTGTCCTACGAGATGACGACATTATCCGTAATGATGGTATACAAGGGATGTTACATGATGTGCATTTTTGGGATAATCAAAACGGTTTAGTGGTTGGTGATAGCGGCTTAGTGCTTGTAACAACGGATGGTGGCAAAACTTGGACAAAGAAAGAAATCAATAGGCGCACACCTGGTGCCCCTGCGGGACAAAGACCAGGAGGTACTCCCGGTGCTGGCGGCGGTCCTCCACCCGGCTTCAGAGGCGGGGGTTCTCCAACTCTCTATAACATCTACTTTGTGAATGAAAAGGTTGGCTACATTACAGGAGCAAGAGGTACTATTCTCAAAACCGATGATGGCGGGAAAACTTGGAACAGGAAAATGGCAAGAAGTGCGGCTGCGGGACAGGGTAATAACCCGCGAAGAGGTGGAATACGTGCCAACTTAATGGGAATTCAGATGATCAGTGAGACTGTCGGTTTCATCGCTGGCTCAGAGAACACTGTTCTTAAAACAACCGATGGTGGTGAAACATGGTTTGGTAGTTCAGAACGTGCACGTGTCGGGGAAACCCGAAACAACTTGGAAAACATCTGGTTTGTTTCGCCAACAACAGGTTGGATTATTGGATCTTATGGAACGCTCTTGCATACCACAGATGCAGGGGAAACATGGGAAAAACAGAATGCTGGTTTTGATAACAACTTGTTCGGCATCCATTTTTTTGATGAAAAGACCGGATGGATTTGTGGGCAGGAAGGATTAATTCTACACACAAATGATGGTGGAAAAACGTGGAAGCAACAGAAAACTGACTCAATTGATAATCTTCATGATATTATGTTTGTGGATAACATGGTAGGTTGGGCAGTTGGAGATTATAGTGCTGTTTTGCATACCATAGATGGCGGGAAAACGTGGAGTGCATCAAAAGCTGGAGGTTCAGCAGGAACTGTCAAAGGGGTACACGCCACGGACAAAAACCACTGTTGGACAGTGGACGATTGGGGTGTGATTTCAGCATATAAAACAGAATAGAATCATAGTGAAGTATCTATTCTAAAATTATCGGTATCAGTAATAGTCGGGAATCGGAGTTCCCTCCTACAA
>JAPPMR010000647.1 GCA_028818995.1 Candidatus Poribacteria bacterium
AATCATGTAGAATGCCAAAAAGCGCATTCTACCAAAGGCATTCATAGCGTTGATTTGGACCTACAATATAAACTCACAGTAAAACCTATTAACCGATTATTCTTAAAACTGAATAACCCTGAAAATTTTCTAAGGGACTTGACGAATCTGGTAAAATATGATACACTACTTAGGTCATCTCAAAACGTAATTGAAAGTGTAAGGTGTTTATAAGTTTGCTTAGAACAAAATTCAGCTTAGGAGGCCAAAATGAAAAATTTGATAAGACTTGGCATAGCAATGCTTATTGCTGTCTGCTGGATAATTGGCACAAGTTATGCCGCAATAAATCCAGAGAACATCACGGGCATGTGGCTATTTAATGAAGGTTCGGGTAACACTGCCAAAGATTCTTCAGGTAACAAGAATGATGGTAAAATCCACGGTGCAAAGTGGGTTGATGGAAAGTTTGGAAAGGCACTTGAGTTTAATGGAGCTGACAATTGGGTGGAAGTTCCACATTCAAACACTGTCGGGTTTAAAAAGGGTGTTTCCTTCACAATTACTGTCCATTTTAAAGGCACTAAAGTTGGTGGCTCGCTTGTCGGCAAAAACTATGAGGATAAATCGCAGGCACTTCCATGGTTTCTGCTTTGGAACGGTGGTGGGGACAATAAAGTAACACTTTATCTTCGTAATTCTGCCTCAGTGAGTTTTCGGGCAGATAGCACAAGCCAGATTGGTGATGACGAGTGGCATTTTGTCGCTGGTAGAGCCGATGCCAGCACTGGAAAAGCCTCAATATGGATAGATGGTAAGATGGAAGCCGAGGTCAATTTTGACAAAAATGATGGATACGGCACAAGTGAAGGGGTACTCCATATCGCGCGGCACTTTGACAGATACACAAACGGAATTATTGACGATGTTGCGCTCTTTAATGTTGCATTAAGTGAAGGTGATATGAAAACTCTTATGGATAATGGTGTTGAAGAAGCCGCCGCTGTGGAACCCGTCAACAAATACACTACAACGTGGGCAAGAATCAAACGCCAAACTGTTAAATAATAAGGAGAAATATTAATGTTAAAAAATAAAAGTGTGGGAATTACGTTTACGAGTCTAATAACTGCTTTTTTGTTGATTGCGCTGCCTGGCTATGCTGAGTTTGACTTTGAGAATATCACTGCGATGTGGTTGTTCGATGAAGGGGAAGGTGCTGTCGTAACCGACTCGTCAGACCAAGAAAATGAGGGCAAAATTCACGGTGCCAAGTGGGTAGATGGTAAATTCGGAAAAGCACTTGAATTTGATGGAACTGATGATTGGGTGGAAATTCCACACTCTGACAGTGTTGGGTTTGAAGCAGGAACATCATTTACCTTGACACTTCATTACAAAGGCACAAAAGTTGGTGGTTCGCTTGCGGGTAAAAACTATGAGGATAAATCGCAAGTGTTACCGTGGTATATGTTTTGGAATGGCGGCGGCGATGGCAAAATCACCTTTTTCCTACGCAATGCTGGTGGAACGAGTTATAGACCACAAAGCACATCCAATATCTCAGATGACAAGTGGCATTTCATTGCTGGCATAGCAAACACTGACACAGGCAAGGCGAGTCTGTGGATAGATGGGAAAAAAGAAGCTGAGATTGATTTTGATACTAAAAGTGGATACGGCAATAGCGAAGGTGTTTTTCACATCGGACGGCACTTTGATCGGTATACTGCTGGTATCATTGACGACATCGCGCTCTTTAATGTCGCCTTAGATGAAGCTGATTTGCAATCAATTATGGACGATGGTCTTATGACTCTCACCGCTGTTGAAGCTGCGGGTAAACTCACAACGACGTGGGCAAGTGTTAAACAGCGTATTGCCCGATAGATTCGACAATGCTGTGAAATCTAAAATTATGTGAACACTCCCTGGTAGGTGTCAATTTAAGACTATCTCCCATTGTTGGAGGGCTTTGTAAGCCCGATTTATTACCCAAAGTAGGCGCGTTTTGTAAACGCGCCGTTTATAGCGTTT
>JAPPMR010000714.1 GCA_028818995.1 Candidatus Poribacteria bacterium
GGAGATGATAGGGAGGCATCAAAAAAAGCGGAAACGGCAAAACCTACATCTTCAGATGTCTCTGATATAGAAAAATCAACGCTCTGGTTAGCACCTAATGTCGGAATTGTGAAGTTTATCCGCAAATCCGCTGATTTAAAAATAGAGAAGAGCCTTGAACTCACGCAATACAAAATCGAATCTACTGATTCGGACAAAAAATAAACACGGTAGGTGAGAAAAGTTGCCTAAAGATGCGTTTTATGCAACCTTTCCTCCGTTAAAACGCGACATAACGTCGTAAGGCAATATTCTTTTTCTGAAGTTATCCCTTGAGATTCCATCGATTTTCAAGGGAGGTTAGGAGGAAACAACAAATGATAAGCAGTTTCGTCTTTTTGGTAGTGTTAATAATCCTTTTGAGCGGTGCATCAAGTGCTGTTTTGGCACAGCAAGGGGCAGCACCCCCAAAAGTTGTAAGGATTATTCCCGACGTATCTGAAAAAATTTCAACGGATCTCAAGGAGATAAGGATTGTCTTCAGTGAAGAAATGACAGGTGTTGATGTGGCGCATTGTGGGGTCCAGCGGGTCGGTATCCGGTGGGAAGACGACAACACAACCCATGTTATTTCATTTAGTGAACCCTTATCACCCTCAAAAGTCTATCGGTTTATATTAGGACGCAACGAGGGCTACCAAAATATGGCTGGAGTTCCGTTAGCAGAAGAATATGTGCTCACCTTCACAACGGAGGGACCCGAACCGGTTACGCCTACTTTTGTAGATACAACGCCTGTTCGTGTGGCAGATATTGAAGGGCTTGATCTTTCAGACAAGCTGCTTTGTCGCGTTTCCGAAAACCCCACAGAAGGGTTTAACTTCCCATATTATCTACTCATTCCACAAGGAATAAGCTTGGACAAACCGATTTATCTACTTGTAGAACCAAACAACACAGGGGTTGGTAGCAGTTTTAAAAGCCTTGATAGGAATGCAAAGGAATCAATAGAGACATGTTCTGCCAGTAGTGTCGCAAGAAAACTAAAAATACCGTTGCTCATGCCTGTTTTTCCGAGACCCGGTGGGACGCTCTACACACACGCTTTGGATAGGGAAACACTCCTGATTAGAGATGGAGATCTCAAGCGAATTGACTTGCAGCTAATTGCAATGATAGCGCATGCCCAAACACTGCTGCGACACAATGATGTGAAGGTAAATGAGAAGATTTTCATGAACGGATTTTCGGCTTCCGGGACGTTTACAAATCGGTTTGCGATTTTACATCCAACACTTGTTCGTGCTGTAGCGACGGGTGGAGTCAACTGCATTCCGACCTTTCCAACGGATCAGTGGAACGGGACCACAATGCGTTACCCTGTTGGAATTGCTGACATAAAAGAGATCGCTGGCATTGATTTTGACGAAGCGGCATATAAACGTGTTTCCCAGTACATTTATATGGGTGCCTTGGATAACAATGACACCATTCCATACCGAGATGCTTATGATGCGGTTGACGCTGAATTGGTCAAAAACCTCATTGGTGCTGAAATGATGCCAAATCGGTGGGACACGAGTCAGTCGATATATAGGACACTTGAAATCCCTGCGCAATTTGTTACGTACGAGAATACCCGGCATGAAATCAAGGATGAGATGATTGATGATGTCATCGGGTTTTTCAAGGCGAATTCGGGTACTGAGATAGTTGAAATTAACCCATACCAATATTCAGACGAACGCATCAACGTTCCGCGTGCCGGTGCTGCTACGGAAAGCGAAGAACATGCTGATTTGACCCAACAAGGGACAACACCTCCAAAAGTAGTGAGAACCATTCCCGACGTATCTGAAAAAGTTCCAATGGATCTCAAGGAGATAAGGATTGTTTTCAATCAAAAAATGACAGGTGTCGATGTGGCGCACGGTGGGGTTCCGGTCGGCAATGTCCGGTGGGAAGACAACAACACAATCCACGTTATTTCGTTTAATCAACGTCTATCACCTTCAAAGATTTACCGGCTTATATTG
>JAPPMR010000144.1 GCA_028818995.1 Candidatus Poribacteria bacterium
CCAGTTCTTTAGTCCCGTAGGGACGATATGTTAAGTCTTCTATGCCGTTCCTACGAAACTCAAGAGGAGCGGTTCATCAAATTTCTATAAACATAGCGTCCCTACGGGACTAAAGATACGGACAAGATGGCAACACACAAAATTAACGTCATAGCAAAAAACCATCAAAAATATTGAAAACTGAATGGTTCTGCCCACTTTAGGTTATAATATTGACAATAATATAGCGAACTGGTAAGATATGGCATCTTAAAACGTAAGGAGGATTTGAATCGTGAAAAAACTCACAAAATCTGGAATTATTCCAGTAAGTTATTATAATTCTCTATTTTCCACATTTTGTGAAAGCTCTCATAAAATGTGGATATGTATTCTATTATTTACCTTCCTTTTCGTTACTATTCCGTGTGTGATGTCAGCAGACTTTGCGGACGGATTAATCCTATATCACACCTATGACGAAGGTGATGGTGATGTCGCTAAAGATATTAGCGGCAGTGGTCATGATGGTAAAATTGACAACCCAAATTGGGTTGATGGAAAATTCAAGAAAACGTTAAAATTTGCTGGTGCAGGTAGCGGTACATTCGTTACCGTTGAAAGCACTGAGGCACTTAACGTCAATGAATGCACCTTCATGGCATGGGTGTTTGCTGAACATTGGGATGCCACCCGCCAAATTGTCGGTAAATCCGTTCACGGTGGTTGCAGTGGGAGAGGACAATATGGGTTGTTTAGCGAAGGCGGTAGTTTCAAACTTCGTTTTGAAACGGAAGGTGGACGCTCTGATATCGTCACAGATTTGCCCGATACCAAAAAATGGCTCCATGTTGCTTTTACCAACGATGGCACTATCGGCAAAATCTACATTGATGGTAAAATTGTTAAAGAAGGTAATGTTCCAGGTAAACTTAAAGCGAACGACGATCCCTTGCGAATTGCGCAAGATTGTGACAGACCCAATAACGTCTTTGCTGGAATGATTGATGAGGTGCGTCTCTGGAATCGAGCATTAAGTGATAGAGATATTAATACTTTTAAAGATCAAGGTGTGGATGGTGCTCTCGCTGTTACACCATTTGAAAAACTTTCAACTACTTGGGGTTACCTCAAACAGGTACCCTATTTCTAAAAGGAGATAGAATTTATGAAAACCTTGAGTATTTTTACCCTAATTATAGCAGTTTTTGTGTTGACACCACTTGTCACGTCAGCTGACTTCTCAGAAGGACTCGTTCTGAATTTCTCTTTTGATGAAGGTTCAGGTGATGTTGCTGAAGATACAAGTGGCAACGGTCATGATGGCAAAATTGATAACCCGAATTGGGTTGATGGCAAGTTCGGAAAAGCCCTGAAATTTGGTGGCGGAGGCAGTGGCACATGGGTTACCGTGGAAAGCACTGATGCACTCAATGTTAACGAATGTACTTTTATGGCGTGGATTAACGCTGAAACTTGGGACGGTACGCGTCAGATTGTTGGCAAATCTGTTCACGGAGGTTGCAACGGAAGAGCGCAATACGGGTTATTCAGTGAAGGCGGTAGCTTCAAACTCCGGTTTGAAACAGAAAGTGGACGCGCTGACATCAATGCCGATTTACCTGAAACTGGAAAGTGGCTGCATGTTGCTTTTACGAACGACGGTGAAATGGCGACACTCTATATTGATGGGGAAAGCGTTGCTGATGGGGCAGTTCCAGGGGTACTAAAGAGTATTGACGACCCGCTGCGGATTGCGCAGGATTGTGATAGACCAAACAACGTCTTCACTGGAATGATTGATGAAGTGCGCCTCTGGAATCGTGCGCTTAGTGCAGATGATATTAATATCGCCAAAGATTTAAGTGCTACAGCCACGCCTGTTGACCCGCTTGGCAAACTTTCTACCACTTGGGGAAATCTAAAATCAAGGCTTTAGTTTTATGACCCAAGTTGTTACCTATGTAGCACAAACTTTATGAAGATTAATTTATTAATTCGGTAATTTTTCATTATGCATATTCGGAGCATTT
>JAPPMR010000470.1 GCA_028818995.1 Candidatus Poribacteria bacterium
GATTACGACAAAGCACGCGACAAGTTCGTTGTAACGGCAGGTGCAAAAAATAATTTCGGCGCTGCATCTCCTGCAGGCGTGCATGCTCCCTCTGCGGCACCTGATGGAAAGGACGGTCTCATCGTTATCTATAACATGAACCCCGCAAAACCGACGAAGGGTTGGAACCAGATTATGACATTGCCGCGTAGATTGGAGCTTCTCTCCAGAGATGAAATCGGTGTTGAGCCTGCAGGTGATATTGAATCGTTGCGGTCCGACCATCAACATGTCAATACGACAACGCTTCCTGCCAACGAAGAAGTCGTGTTAGATGATATAAAAGGCAACGCTATGGAGCTTGAGCTTGAAATTGATACCAAAGGCTCCCCGATGGTTGAGTTGAACGTGCTTCGTTCACCGCAGAAAGAGGAATTTACTCGTATCGCCTTCTTCAGAGAACGCGGCATGCGTAATCACAATTCGGACAGAAATGTACGTGAAAGTCTGCTAACGATAGATTCATCGTATTCGTCTATAGCACCCGATGTGCGTTCACGAGCACCCGAAACTGGTGGGTTGTCAATTTTGGGAGACGAAACGCTCAAACTACGCGTGTTTGTTGACAAGAGTGTCGTTGAAGTATTTGCTAACGGACGACAATGTGTCGCGATGCGCGTCTATCCCGATAGAGAAGATAGTATTGGCGTGTCTTTGCGTTCTCAAGGGCAAGACAGTGAACTGAAATCTCTGGATGCTTGGCAGATGAAGAATATCTATGCTTAGCGTGTTACGGTTCTTTGTTCCCTACGTGCTATTAAGTGCTGAGTGATCAAAGAACCGTCCTCTAAAACTGTGTGTTTGATATGGCAGATGCGTTCTATTTGGTAAGAGCTGAAGTATCGGAAAGGAGAGGAGAAAATTATGAAACACCTTACAGTCACTTCACTCGGACAAATCCGTGAAGCTGATATCACCTTTGGAGATATGACGGTTTTTGTCGGTGAACAAGCGAGTGGAAAAAGTATTCTGCTGCAACTTGTAAAGTTAATTTTAGATGTAGGCGATATTACGCATACACTCAAAAAACACGGTTTTGATTGGCAGAAAAAAACTGAAAATTTTTTGTCCCTTTATTTTGGTGAAGGGATGGAAATGATTTGGAACAAAGATGAGACGACAGTTACTGTTGATAAGGTGGATTTTACCACTCAAAAAGCGTTATCAAGGAGAAAGAAAGATGAGAGCCTTTTTCTGATTCCTGCACACCGTGTTGCAACATTAAAAGATGGATGGCCCCGCGCTTTTACTGACTATGGAACAAGCGATCCTTACGTCGTTAAGGAGTTCAGCGAACAGTTGCGCCTATTGATGGAAACTGGTTTAGGATCAGGCAAGGGTGCTATTTTTCCACAAGAAGGCCGTATGAACAAAACAATACGTGATGCAATCGGGAAAAGTATTTTTGGGGAGGCTGAGATGAGATTAGATAGGTCAGGGTTACGGAAACGAATTGTCTTAGATGTTGCGGGTACCCAATTGCCATTTATGGTCTGGTCTACAGGTCAGAGAGAATTCGCGCCTCTTTTACTGGGTCTGTACTGGTTAATGCCTTCAGGAAAGGCACAAAAGAAAAATAACATCAACTGGGTTGTAATTGAAGAGCCGGAAATGGGGTTGCATCCCAAAGCGATCTCAGCACTTCTCCTCATATTCTTAGAGTTATTAAGACGAGATTACAAAGTCATCGTTTCTACCCATTCAGCGCAAATTTTAGAACTTATCTGGGCAATTCAATTCATTGCTAAGTCAAAAAACGCACCGGCAAGGTTAAGACAGTTGCTGGATTTGAAGCCGAATGCCTTTTCCTACGACCTTACAAATACAGTCATACACAAAAAAACATTTAAAACCTATTATTTTTCTCGCGCAGACAGTGTTGTGAATGTCAAAGATATTTCTACATTAGATGCAGAGGATATGGATGCGGCAGTATCAGACTGGGGCGGTCTTACACTATTTAGTACGAAGACAGCTGATGTTGTCACAGAAGCTGTTTGGGAGAGTGACCTTTGAATTTTATAGATACTATTCGGAACGTTCCAGAAATTGTCGAGTGTCTGAAAAATGGGTTACAAGCATTGGAACGGCAGGACAAAAATAAAATTATAGTCAATTCATCACGCTGCCTAAAAGGTAGTGTTTATATAGACAAGTGTCTTGAAAGACGTTATCCGAATGAAAACCGTTGGGATTACGTGTTCGGTTATAAAGACCGGATTTACTATGTAGAAGTTCATTCGGCGGAAAATACACGCAAAGTTGGAGAGGTCACAGCGAAATTAGAATGGTTAAAACGGTGGCGTGCACGTTCTGCAAAAAGTCTTGAAAATTTGGAAGATCAGAGTACTTACCACTGGATTTCCACAAGAAAAACTGCGTCAAGTGTGAAAAGAGGTAAATATCGTCAGATATTGGCACAAAAAGGCATTCGTGGTCCAGATTCTGTGTTGCACGCAGATTCGGTCACATAATCATGTTACCGTTAAATTGTAGATATACCTATAAAGACTAATGAACAAACCCATTGAAAAGGTCACCGCATTTATCACACAAGAACGAAATGGTGTGAATATGCTACTTGTATTCAAACACCCTACCGCTGGCATCCAAATCCCAGCAGGAACAGTTGAAGAAGGTGAAGATATTGAAACAGCAGTCATACGTGAAACTTATGAAGAAACAGGACTACAGAACGTAAAAATCCAAAAATATCTCGGTTGTTTTGAAAATGAATTGGAAAATAACCAAAGAATAATAGCAGAAACGACACAAGTTTATATCCAACCCAACTTAAGTGCCATTCCCTACAAACTAAAGCTGCCTAAAGGACTCACCGTTGATTACCATTCCACACAGGAAGATTTCACACACATTTCGTACATTGAGTATGAATATGACAAATTTCACAAACCTGTATGCATTGACTATAACATTACAGGATGGATCCCGAATGAAAACTTAAGTGCTAAAAAGAAAAGGCATTTTTTTCAATTAACGACACAAAAAGAAACAGAGGATATGTGGGAATTGAAAAGCGATAGGGGTCACATTTTTCAACCGTTCTGGACACCACTTTCACCGAAACCCGAAATTGTGTCACCGCAAAATAGGTGGTTGGATTTTGTTTACGAGAAAATACTTGGCGAATAATTGTAGTTACAATATAAGCAACAATCAAATTCACTTTGGACGTTTTTTAAGGAGATAAAAGATGGCAACATATCGTGCAGGTGTAATCGGTTTAGGACGCATGGGAAGCACTTTTGATGATGAAATTACGCAGGGAGGTTCACTCTTTCTGCCTTACTGTCATGGACCAAGTTATGACGCATCACCGAAAACAGAATTGGTCGCAGGTGCTGATCTACATGCCGAACAAGCTTCAATTTTCGGAGAACGTTGGGGACTCGGTTCAGAACATATTTACAGCGATTATCAAGAAATGTTAGAGAAGGAAAATCTTGATATTGTGAGTATCTGCACAACAGCACGGGTTCGGGAGGCTATCGTTCAAGACGTAGCACGTGCGGGTGTCAAGGGTATCTGGGCAGAAAAACCGATTTCGCTTAGCCTTGCCGAAGCAGATGCGATGGTAGATGTCTGCCGAGAAAACAACGTCGTAATGGCAATAAATTGTGCGAGACGTTGGAATCCCTTCTTTAGTGAAGCAAGAAAACTTATTGACGAAGGTGAGATTGGTGATGTGCTACAGGTTACCGTGTATGCACAATGTGGTCTTTCACATAACGGCAGCCATGCTATTGATATTCTACGTTATATGGCGGGTGGAAATGTGGAATGGGTTTTTGGTGAAATGCAGTCCGATGAAGCCGCAGCAGGTGAAAACGACCTGATGGGAAACGGTTATCTTGTCTTTGATAACGGTGTCCGAGCGTATCTCCGAAGCACAGCGTGTGGTGCTGCGCCTTGGGAGGTGGATGTTATCGGCACAAGCGGACGCATCCGCTCAATTAACAATGCCGAAAAGTTTGAACTAATTCGTATGCTTCCGGGTGGTCGGCGTGGACGGGGTGTGCCAGCAACGTGTCCGTTCCCTTACCCTGTGCGAATGCAAGGCATGGGATTGACTATTGTTGACGACATCATTAACGCCATTGAAAACGGAGGTTCACCTAAATGTTCTGATGAAGATGGGCGTGAGGCTTTAGAGGTGGCTATTGCGCTTCGTGAATCACATCGGCGTGGCGGTGTAAAGGTGGAGTTGCCGATTGAAGACCGGAGTCTTCGTATTCTATCTTCGGAAATTCATGGTGACGATACACCTGCGCGGGTTAGACGGATGCGGGGTTGATATTGAAGTAAATCATTTTTTCTATTACATTGTTTGAATAATCTTATATGAATATTCAAACCAAACAAATTTTCAATTTGAAAAGATGCTGTGAATATGATATACTGAAAGCAGTTATTTCCGTGCTTTAGCAAATTTGTTATTACTGATAGGACACAACCAAGTAAATCCTATAAATTGAGGTTTAAGTAGTTTATGCGTGAACATTGTATATATTTTGGAACTCAGACATACTAATGTCTGTAGGGATAAGGAAGTAATTATGTCTAGAGAATCAAATGAACTAGCGACTCCTGATCAGATTCAGGAATCTATATCTTCAGATACTAACATAGAAATGGTAGATTCAGTTGGCTTAAAAGAGCGTGCTTCCGACAAAGTTATTGAAATAGAGAATCGGTTTAATACAGTTATTCATGCCGCTATAATTGAATTGGAACCGCCCATTATAACTTTTTCTAAGATGGTAGAAGAACTGCCGAATTGGGAAAATACAAACATAGTTCACAGGTGGCATCCAATTGAGAATCAATATAAGAATGCTCAGAAAATCGGTGAATTGTATCCTAAATTTGGCAGAATCCAACGAATTGTTGAAGAAACTAAAGATCTAGTTAAACGTTTTCCGCGCTACTTTGTACTGAAGCGTGTTTTGGCTTACTTTTGCTCAATTTCGGAAAACTGGGATGAAGCTCTCCATTACTATCAAGAATCTGCTATTATTTTAAGAAAATCTGATGATTGGCTTGGTGTGGCTTTGTCTGCTTTAAAATTGAATAAAGAAGAATTGGTTGTTTATAGTTTGGAAGAATATTTCTATAGAAAACCTACAGTTGATAAACCGAAAGTTTGGTGCGTTTTTGTCAAATTTCTTGAGAAATTCAATAATCTTCCAGCATTCTGCGACTTGTGCGCAATAGAGGATATTAATGATGATGAAATTGAACTCTTACTAGATACTGCCATTTATCTTCTGAAAAGGAAGAATAGAGAAACTTTTGCAATAGAAATTGTGCAAAAATGGCTTGCAGATGAATCACCAAGAGTTCTGCTTGAAAGAGCATGTCAAAAGTTAGATATCCACCCCACTAAATCTTATAGTAAATTCTCAAAAGTATATGATCAATTTTTGAAAAAATATACAATAGTGGGTTATCCCCTTTATCATGAAGCGAAAAATGCAGATCAAAGTGGAAACTTCGCATTAGCAGAACTTCTCTACCAAGAATGCATCAGGCGAAACATCCGACGTGATACCTCGATCATGGATTTAGTGTCTGTGCTTGTTCGTTCAGAACGTCATGAGGCAGCTGCAAAATTTCAAAAAGAAAATCGGCCAATAGTTAAAAACAAACAGGCATTGGACAATCATTTAGTTCAGATTCTCTGGCAACATGCTAAGGACTATATTAAATCGGAGAAATATCAAAAAGCCCAATCTCTGTTCGAGCAAGTGGATAAACTTCGTCCAGGCAACATCACTGTGAAACGAAACCTTGCATTTTGTCTATCAAAACAGGAAAAATACGATCTTGCAAAAAGTATACTCAACAAGATACAGGATACATCTCCCGATGCCAAAACCGCTGAATTATTATACGCAATTGAGACAATCAAGGACTCTGGCGGAGAATTTGTCATTGATTATGACGACATCATTTCACGCGACCTAAGTAATCGTGATTTAAGTGATCGTGATTTAAGCGATTTCGCCAACTTATTTTTAGATCGGTGTATGCTTGAAGGCACACCACAAGGAGGACGTAGGGGAGTAAAATATAAAGGTACAGTCGAAGAGATTGAAAGAGATATAAATACACTTGAAGGCCTAGCGAAAGGGCAAGGATACGAAAACCCAAGGGGGCGTAGTCTCTATTTGCTTTCAGCTGCCAGAGTCTACTTTGATGTAGGAAATGGTAAGAATGCTTATCCATATCTTTGCCGTAGTTTCACTTCTATGGGTGATGATTCTCGGAATAACAGAAATTTAGATACTGCTCGCGAATGGTATTATGAAGCACTTAGAGCCTACGATAGACATTATACTGGAATTCGACCTAGAATTCTTGAACAAGATGCTGTCTATGCTTTATCTCGATTTCTTCTTTCATATCTTGATGATGATATCCCTGTTCCAGAACATCGGGATGAAAGCGAATCCCGTCTTACACAGCAAGTTAAATCAATAGAATCTACGATGGAACTTGTAGTACACGACCACGAAGAAAAAGAAAATGTATTTAACGCCATTGTTTATCTCTTGGGCAGCCAATTTGCCGAAGATTATATCCTTAAGTGTCTTCATAAGAATCAGGACTTGCGAAATGAATCTCTAAAATATTTGCGAAGTAAAGGGCTAGACACTTCAGATCCTGTAAGGTCTTTGGAACAATTTACCTCCTTGTGGAGACAGTTACGTAACATAAATTTCAATGAAGCTGCTTCTGTCTCAATTGATTTAAAATTGCTCCGA
This sequence comes from Candidatus Poribacteria bacterium, assembly GCA_028818995.1. Next base: position 6,828 of record JAPPMR010000470.1, read on the forward strand.
GAGAAGTTTGATCTCACAACTGCCTGGTTGGAAAACACCCTTGAACGTGGTAAAAACATACCCCCAAAACTTTTCTTTGAACTAGATCGTTCACGGATTACAAAGTTATGGGATACAGTAATAAAAGATGCATTAGATCTTTGCAAAACAGAACAGTTTCACAACTTAAACCATCTGGGCAACCGGATTGATAAGCATTGTCAACTTTTATTAGATGAAATCGAAAAAGAACCGACAAAATTATCTATAGTAGATATTCGCCCCATCGTTGAAATAATTCAAAAAAAAGTAAAGGAACGGCTCAAAGAACGTTCCGAAACCTTAAAGCCTCAATTAAAACTAGAGTTGTCTGTAGTGTCTTATCCACATTCCAACCAACAGATTAATGTTCGGATTGCGGTGGAAAATGAGAGAGGGCGGAGTCCTGCTGAGGAATTAGAGTTAATTGTTGATGAAGATCAGGAATTTTACAAGGTTACAAAACTGGATATTAAACTCAACGATTCATTACCTGGGGGTGAACAGAAAGTCCTGGAGGTTCCTTTACAATTAACTCCTGATACTTTAGATAGGCGTGCATTCTCCTTACCTGTTCGTGCAAGATATCGCACCCATACAGAAGAATCTGTAGAAACACCAATTCAAAGGTTCTCAATAAGTCTCTATTCGGAAGATGAATTTGAAGTTATTAAAAATCATTATAACGTTGGAAGTGGTATTGTAAAAGATGGAAAAATGTTCGTAGGGCGTACAGAACTAATTAATAATATTGCCCAGACTATCCATACTTCTCGAACACAGAGCGAGTGTGTCCTGATATATGGGCAAAAACGATCTGGTAAATCTTCAATCTTGCATCATTTAGAATCGGCACTAAAAGAAAGATCAGAAAAAGAAAAGTCAAACCAACTACTTATCCTGAACATAGGAAATATATCAGACTTTCTAGGGTATCCAGGATCTGATCCAGAACGAGAATTCCTTCACCGCATTTTGAGCATGCTAAAAACTATTATTGATAAACAAGTTAGTAATGGTTCTTCTTCACTGGATTTTCAATTCCCACGTATTGAGGAGTTTCGTAATTCACCCAATCCAAGGCTGGACTTTATAGAAACATTTGACAAATTCAAACAGTGTATTTCTGAATCAGAAGATTGGCGCAATGTGCGTCTTGTGCTTCTGATAGATGAGTTCCAGTATATCTATGAACTATTTATTAATGGTAAGATTGATAAATCATTTATGGATAGTTGGAAGGCTTTATTGGAAAAGAACTATTTCAATGTCGTTTTGGTAGGACAAGATGTAATGCCAAAGTTTAAGGAGCGTTTTCCGAACCAAATGATAATTGCTCGTGACGAACGAATAACCTACCTGACAGATCAGTATGCTAAAGAACTTATTGAAAACCCTATTCGCATCGGTGATTGGAAAGAGGGTGAGAGTCGTTACTGTGAGCAATCGGTACAAAAGATTTTAGATCTCACAGCTGGCAGCCCATTCTATATTCAGATTCTTTGCTATCATCTTGTTAATCACTTGAATTCGGATACTCAAAAATCTAAGTGGGTAACAGATGCTCACGTAGATTATATCAAAAATGAACTGATACGTAATGGTAAGGAAAACATCGTCCTCAATAAAGAAAGTTTTGACAATCTTATCAGTTCGGGAGATAAATCCCAAGATGCCCTCCGTGAAGATGATGTGCTAATAGTGCTTACAGAAATTGCAAAAAATAGTGGCAGGACAAATTCTTGTTCCCGTAATAGCATTATCAGCGAAAATCTATCAACAACTCAAATTGATACGATTCTGGATGATCTTGTTAAGCGGGAAGTTATTGAACGAGATTCAGGAAACTATCGTATTCGGGTTGGGCTTTTCAAAGAGTGGCTTATCGTTAATGGATAAAGGGTAAACACATGGATGATTATGGAAATTCATTTCCACGAGAAAGTTTCATTGGACGTGGGAATATTATACAGCACATAGAAGATGGAATTATTAACGTTCAAAATCCGATAAACATGGCAATCATAGGATTGTCTGGAACTGGTAAAACCTTTCTTGTAAAAAAAATAACGACTTATTATGAAAATAAATTGCACGACAAGAATATTCTTCCTATTCAACTTCAATTCACCGATTTTCGAGAAGAGGAGGTTATTGATTTCTTGCAGTTCTTTCGGGTCCTCGTTGACCGATGTGTAACCAAAATGACTGCTTTAAAATGGTTGACACCGGAGATTGAAGCTTCAGCCAATCTTATACCCGAAACTATGACGACGGGTCTAGAGATTAAAGACTTTTTCTCAACAGTCAGAAACGCAGGATATAATGTTCTTTTCATTATAGATGGATTTGATAGGGCGCGCGAGTTTTTTAATGGAACGCATCCTTTTCAATTCTTACGAAGTCTAGCAGAAGAAGATTATGGACTATCCATCCTTCTAACATCTCGTAGAAGCATTAGAGAGATTGAGGAGTTCGCTGGATCCGATTATCCATATTTATTCAACCTTTTCAGTTCACCTATACGTTTGGGAATGTTTAGTGCGGATGATTTGGATTCCTACTTCTCTGAATTTTCAAAAACAATACCATCTATTAATCAATACAAGGATCGTATATTGTTCTACTGTGGATCTCACCCTCGTTTGCTGCAAATGTTAAGTTTGAAAATTATTGATCAATTTACGAGGGATGTAGAAATTGATGTTGATAAAGGCTTTGACGATCTTAAATTGTCGTTTTCTGACTTCTATAATAACATTATCAATTTTCTGCGTGAACAAGGTATGCTTAATAAGTTGCTCCAAATTCTGTTTGGTCCTATCGTCGATGTCAAGAATTATGAGGTAAATGAGCTTGAAAGTTATGGTTTGATTCAGATACCAGCGAAAGAAAATGTTTATTTTGCTTATTCAGAACATTTTCAGGATTATCTTAGAAGACAGGAATTCACCGCAGAATTGTGGCCCCTATGGAGTAAAACCGAAAAAGCATTTCGCGAGGTGATTGGAATTACCTTGTCTGAATCCGAGGAGTACGGTGAAAATTGGATTGACAATCTGGAGATCCATTTCCGTAATCTGAAGTGTATTTTTGACAATTGCCGTGAATTACAAGAAAAAGAGGAAAAATTTTCTACAGATAGTGCGTCACTTGATCTGATTAATTTTACCAATCCCTCAGATTTGTTTCAGATTATTTTCGTTAAGAAATTGTGGAATTCTTATTTTGCGTGTATTTTTGGTCAAAACAAAGGTTATTGGGAGGAACGCAATCAGCACATTACGAAGTGTAGAAATGCTTTAGCTCATAATCGTGAGAATATACTTGATCATAATCAGGTTCATCAACTTGAAGAATACTGTAATGAAATTCTGGAGGTATATGAGGACTGGTCAAGTAAACGTTAACTACATGAACGATAAGTATTAAATATATTAACGTTTTTAAATTTCGTATACTTCCTAACAATTCATTTTATCCTACCATCATTATGAAAATTTCATAACAGCACCCATTCCAATCCCTAATACAGGGAATTAACAGCGTACAACTTTCGATATGTAAAATTCTGATTAAACTCTACATATGCAGCAGATAGTAAAACACACTAAAATTACCCCACAAGGCAAAACCATGTCACAAAAAACTGCATTTGTATATCATCCAGACTACCTTAACCACGACACAGGTCCCGAACACCCAGAACGACCTGATCGTCTCAGAGCCAGCCTCGCAGCACTTCAACAAAGCGATGTGTGGGAGCAGCTGCACCGCATTGACCCGACACCCGCGACCGTTGAGCAGATCGCTTATGCACATAACCCCGGTTATAGTGCACATATCCGTCAATACTGTGAGTCGGAAGTTCCGCTGACCTATGACACACCTGTTGGACATGAATCATACCATATTGCCCTGCTTTCAACAGGTGGGGTGTTGTGTGCAGCAGAGGCAGTGGTAACAGAGAAAGTGAAAAATGCTTTTGCCATGGTGCGTCCGCCAGGACATCACGCGACACCTGGGCAAAGTATGGGGTTTTGCCTGTTCAACAACATCGCCGTTACAGCTCGTTATCTGCAACGAGAACACGGTGTAGGAAAGGTGGCAATTGTGGATTGGGATGTCCATCACGGAAACGGCACACAAGACATCTTCTATGAAGACAAATCGGTTTTCTTCTTTTCTATCCACCAATCCCCGCTCTATCCTGGCACCGGTTCAAGATATGAACAGGGCAGCGGGGATGCAAAAGGCACCACGCTAAACGTGCCGATGCCACCCGGAAGTGGCGACAGTGAATACACGACTGTCTTTGAGGATGTTCTCCTCCCTGCATTACAAGGCTTTTCACCTGAGTTTATCCTGATATCTGCAGGATTTGATGCACACTATCTTGATCCACTCGCCCACATTGACTTAACCGCAGAGGGATTTGCGAAGTTAACCGATCTGGTTTTGGATGTTGCAGAGGAGGTTGCATCGGGTAACGTCGTTTCCGCATTGGAGGGTGGGTATAGTTTAGAAGGTATCTCTGAATCTGTTGTGGCGCATGTGGAACGTTTGAACAGCAACTTATAGTATCGCCATCTACTCAACATCCTTCACACAACGGAATCCAAGCGCACCAATCCCCGCATAAGCAGGACTATCCCCATAACGATTTGCAGCGCGTAACCACTCAGGATTACCGTTCCATCCGCTACCACGCAGGACACGATCAGTTACAACGTTCTCAAAATCGTTTACAATTTCCGGAATGTTATCAGCACCAGCGACAGGATTTCGCTTTGGAGAGTTTGCATAGAAATCACTCTGGTAGGCATCAAGACACCATTCCCACACATTCCCCGCCATGTCGTATACGCCGTAGTCATTCGGTAGGTATTTTCCAACAGGTGTCGTGTGTCCGATATTTTTACCGTAGTTGGCTCTTGTCCCGTTAATGTTATTGCCCCACGGATATTTTTTCCCTTTTAGCCCACCGCGTGCTGCCTTCTCCCATTCCGCTTCTGTCGGCAGACGTTTATCTACCCATTCCGCGTAAGCCATCGCTGCATACCAACTGACGTAACGGACCGGATGATCACCCTCTTCGTCAGGGTAATTATTTCCATTCCAATCGTGTAGGTAATTACCATTTTGGAATTTTCCATCGATTCGTTTTTTCTGCCACTCAGGGTTTGCGAGAACAAAGTCCTTAAATTCCGCATTGGTTACCTCGTTAGCGTCAATATAAAAAGCATCAACATAAACGGTATGCTCGGGTTGTTCATCGTTATCAGCGTCACCGTCTTCGCTTCCCATCTGAAATTCACCTTCAGGTATCAACACCATTCCGTCAGGAGTAATGGGTTCAGGAATTTGCTCAGGCTCAGCATCAGGAGGCTCGGAGGTTCCTACGGTGTATGTTAAGTTGCGGGTGCCACCATCCCATGTAAGTTTTAAGGTAAATTGTCCTTGCGGGAACGGTCCTGTGATTGTGCCCGTTGTGCCAGATGCTGTGACGGCACCTAAATTCACCGTTACATTGCCAGGTTCTTTGTCAAAGGTCACAGTAATAGTGCTATTTACTTCAATTATGCTACCGGGTGTTGGGTTTGCGCGCAGCAACTGGGCGACTTCAACGTCATCATCTTCTGCACGTTCGCTACAACCAACCATATAAACAGCGAGTATTCCCACAATGATAATCCCTAACACTTTAAATGCGATTTTCACAGTTTTTCTCCTATAATCTAAATATCCAAACAAATCTATGCTTTTATACCAACATGAATTGCCACGATACCCAAAGTTTTCCGAAAATACTGCACATCTGTTAGTCCACACTGTTCCATAACTGCTTTCAATGCATCACAATTTGGGAACTGCATGACTGAGCGGGGAAGATAGCCATAAGCATCGTCTTTGCTGCGCGAGATGCAATTGCCGATGAAAGGTAAAATCTTTGTGAAATAGAAATAGTAGAGGCTACGAAATATCGGATTGACAGGTTGCGTAAACTCCAAGATGGCAATTCTACCACCTGGAACAGCGACTCTTGTCATTTCACGGATTCCCAATTCAAGATCAGTAACATTTCGGATGCCAAAACCGACAGAGACAATATCAAAAGTATTGTCCGAAAATGGGAGGGTAAGAGTATCCGCTTCAATCGGAACAAAGGCATGCGTGCGTTCTTGTCGTTCCACTTTTTGCTTACCAACAACCAACATCTCAAAGCAGAAATCTGAACCGATCACAGAACCGCTTGTGTCAATTTTGTCGGCATACGCCAAAGCGAGTTCTCCTGTGCCTGTGCAAACATCAAGCACCTTGCTTGTTGGGGTTACACGACTTGCTTTGACTGTCTCTCGCCGCCATACCCTATCAAATCGGAGGCTTAACAACGAATTAAGAAAATCGTAGTGGCGTGCAATAGCTGAAAACAAGTTCTTTATACGTTGTGCCTGCATAACGGTTTTGTCCGAGTCTTCTAATGGGTTACATTCTTAACTCTGCGCCAAGTTCTTCATTCAACCGTTTAACAACCTTGTCGTGCAGTTCGTTAACTGTCTTATCTGTCAAGGTTTCGGTTGCAGAATGATATGTGATCGTGTAGGCAAGACTCTTTTTACCTTCCGGTACTTGATCTCCGACATATACATCAAACAGTCGTACCGATTCAACCAATTCTCCCCCAGTGGAATAAATAATGTTTATCGGTACATCCGACTGCATATCTTCATCTACAACGATAGCAAGGTCGCGCAGGACGCTGGGATAGATAGGTATCGGTTCAAAACGTTTGGAAAAATCAGCTGCGTCCGCTAATGCCTCCAGATCAAGTTCAAAAAGATATGCTTTATAAGGTAGCTCATAATTTTCCAGCACTGTCGGATGTGCTTCTCCAAGAATACCGATGCGTTTTCCTTCTAACAACACCTCAGCATTACGCCCCGGGTGGAAGGTTGGGTCGTCTGTTTTCTTGAACGTATAATCGGTAGTCCCACAGATGTCAAGCACACCTTCAACAGTCCCTTTAATATCAAAGAAGTCTGGAGAACGATGGGGATTACCGTAAACACCTTCGCCAATTTCTCCTGCGAGAATACCAGCAACACGAGCCGGTTCCTCTGCTTGGATGAACACTGTGGACATCTCAAAGAGTGCGATATTATCTATCTGATGATTGTGGTTGTGTTGTGCATTATCAAGCAAACTCGGCAGCAACGTTGTGCGTAGAATTGACATCTCTGGACTCAACGGGTTTTTCAGTTGTAGTGCTTGGCGAAGTGGATTGTCTGCTGCTAATCCTATCTTGTCAAAGCAGTTTGGGTGGCTGAAACTATAGTTTACTGTCTCCATCATGCCAGAGCCAAGTAGAAAATGCTTTATACGTTTACGCACCTCTACTGATATGTTTGGCGGGGGGATAGGGATGTCACCCTTTGGTAATGCTGTTGGAATGTTATCATAACCGTAGACACGTGCAATCTCTTCTATCAAATCTATTTCGCGTGCAATATCCCCGCGGAATGATGGCACGGTGATTTGATACATATTTTCTCCTGATTGTGATGCTTCTATGCCAAATCCCAATCGACTTAAAATCTGGACTATTTTATCTGCTTCAAGTTCGGTTCCCAATATGAAATTAACGCGTTCGGCACGTAGTTGAATTTGCTGCGGTTCACGTTGTCCGGGATAAACATCAATAATGCCTCCACAGATAGTGCCGCCTGCTAATTCCGCGATCAGTTGCGCTGCGCGGTCGAGCGCAGGAATCACAGCCTCCGGATCCGCGCCACGTTCAAATCTGTAGGAAGCCTCCGTATTTATTCCCAGCTTTTTCGCAGTTGCACGAACGCTTGACGGTTGGAAATTGGCGCTTTCCAGCAGCACGTCACATGTTGTTTCGGTGATTTCAGAGTCATAGCCACCCATAATTCCAGCAAGTGCCACAGGCTTTTCGGCATCTGCGATAACTAACATATCGGGAGTAAGTTTGCGTTCCTCTTCATCAAGTGTTGTGATCTGTTCTCCTTCTGCTGCACGACGCACGACAATACGATTTTCAGCAAGTTTGTGATAATCAAAGGCGTGCAGCGGTTGTCCACATTCCATCAAAACAAAGTTTGTAATATCTACTATATTATTGATAACACCGACCCCGATAGATTCAAGCCGCTGTTTTAACCACGCCGGAGATTCACCGATTTTAACACCACGGATAACACGCGCTGCATAACGGGGACACAGGTCGGGAGCGTCAATCGTTACAGATGTAAGTTCGTTTATATCTGCCTCACCTTCTTGTAGATCAACTTGTGGGAGTTTTAAGTCGTTACCTGTTTCAGCGCGAATTTCACGGGCAACGCCTATCATACTGAGACAATCTGGACGGTTTGGTGTTATCTCCAACTCAAATACCGTATCGTCTAATCCTAATGCTTCGGTGAGTGGTGAACCTATGGATAGATCAGAAGATAATTCCATAAGTCCCGCAGCTTCATCAGAGATGCCTAATTCTTTCTCTGAGCAGAGCATGCCATGCGATTCTTCGCCGCGTAGTTTAGCGCGCTTGATTGTAATACCGGTTGACAATTCTGTGCCGACGGTTGCGACAGGCGCGAACATGTCTTCATAAACATTCGGGGCACCACAAACAATTTGAAGTGTGTCTGTCTCACCAATATCTACCTGACACAGCACAAGTTTATCTGCATTCGGATGTGGTTTGATGGAAGTTACTTTACCGACAACTACGCCTTCCAATGCCGCGCCGAGTTGTTTGACAGATTCAACTTCAATGCCTAACATCGTTAATCTATCAGCGAGTTCGTCTGGGGAAAAATCAAAATTGATGTAGGTTTTTAGCCAATTTTGGGTTACGTTCATAGATAAGTCCTTAAAAATCGGGGTTACAAACCCCTCCTACAAAGAGTGCCAGCTACTATTAGAACTGGTGGAGGAAGCGGAGATCGTTTTCATAGAAGGTGCGGATATCTGGAATGCGGAACTGAAGGTTTGCAATTCGTTCTACACCCATGCCGAAGGCAAAACCGGTAACTTCTTCTGGGTCATAGTTGACAGCGCGGAAAACTTCTGGGTCAACAGCACCTGCACCTAAGATTTCAATCCATCCAGTGTGTCCACAACTACGACACCCTTTACCAAGACACACCGTGCATGATATATCCATTTCTGCACTCGGTTCTGTGAAAGGAAAGAAATGTGGACGGAAACGCATCTGCGTTTGGTCACCAAACATCTGCCGCGCGAAAGATACCAAAACCCCCTTTAGTTCACTGAAGGGGACATGCCTATCCACAAGCAATCCTTCAACCTGATGAAACATAGGCGTATGTGAGACATCGTAATCAACACGGTACGCTTTTCCCGGTACAATAATGCGTACCGGCGGTTTCTGGTTCTCCATCGCGCGAATTTGCACAGGGGAGTTGTGGGTGCGTAATAGGTGTCCATCCGTCAGATAAAAAGTATCATGCAAATCCCGCGCGGGATGGTCGGGAGGCGTATTGAGTGCGTCAAAATTGTAATGCTCTGTTTCAACTTCGGGTCCTGTAACTACCTGAAAACCCATTTGCGTAAAAATTGCTTCAATTCGTTCTAAGGTTTGCATCACCGGATGCGCTTTTCCATAAGCAGGTTTTCGTCCGGGAAGCGTGATGTCTATCGATTCTGCCTCGAGTTGCTGTTCTTGTTGCTGGCTATCCAGCGAATCTTTCGCCTCTTCAAACGCTTCTGTTAGTGTGGCACGCACATCATTAGCGAGTTTTCCAATTATCGGGCGCTCCTCATTAGAAAGTTGTCCCATGCCTTTCATAACGTCTGTTAACTTCCCTTTACGTCCAAAGTATTCAATCCTAAGCGATTCAAGCAAGTCCAGTGATTTTACGTCTTTCAAAGCCTCAAGTGCTTCTGCTTGAATCGCTTCTAATTCTGTTTTCATAGTTGCCTCTATTTCATTCTATTGTTGATCGATGCCAATGTATGTCGTCTTTATCGCGAGCTGGAGCTCGCTCCTACAGGAAGAAGTTTTGTCTGTCTAACTGAATTGGGACGCAATAGTATCGCGATCAACAAAAATACCCATCACTTCGCTCCATAAAGGTTAATCCCTTCAGGGGACGAAAGCGACAGGCATCTACTTCCGCGGTACCACCCCGCTTGACAGATTGTAAAATCTGCCCGCTTCATTATTCATTTATCGGCTCAAGGATGAAATTCGGCAGTTGCTCTCAAAACCGCGCTTCCAACCGATGGCGCGGTCTCTCTTGTTGAGAGGTCTCAACTGCTTACTGTGTCCTTTCATCGTCGTCTAATAGTGTATTGTTTATCAAATTTTGTGGTTTAAGATCGCGATTCGGAGATCGCTCCTACAAGCACCTTCAATCGGTTTTAGCTACCCTTTTGCGAGGACAGCAAGTTGTTCAAATCCTGCTGCATCATGCACAGCAATATCCGCAAGAACTTTTCTATCCAACTCAACACCGGCCGTTTTAAGTCCGTGCATAAAACGGCTATATGTAAGTCCGTGTAGTCTTGCGGCGGCATTAATACGCATAATCCAAAGCCGTCTAAAGTCACGTTTTCTTGCACGTCTGTGTGCATAAGCGTGATTCCAACCTTTTTCAACCGCCTCCATAGCGGTACGTCTCAGGTTGTTGCGTCCACCGCGATATCCTTTGGAATGTTTTAGTATCCGTTTCCGTCGCTTTAGACGGACATTTCCTGTTTTTACTCGTGCCATTCTGAACTCCTAATAAATTAGACGTTTCAAACGTTTTTCATTACTCGGGTCTACCAGCGTGCTTTGTCTTAAGCGACGTTTCCGTTTGGCAGATTTTGAGATAAAAAGGTGTCCCGCATACGCTCGCTTGCGTCGGATCTTCCCTTTTGCAGTAAATTTAAAACGTTTTGCTGCGCCTTTATGTGTTTTAATTTTCGGCATTACAATATCCTTCTGTTAGTGGCTTATCCATACTAATTTTGAAAGGTGTTCTGTTAAGTAAGGGTAGGCGTAAACGCACAAAATCAACAAGGAGAATCACGGTCTCCTTGCAACGATACTCCCCTTCAAAAAGTCGTCAGATCGCAAAAGAGGCACAATTTGCCAAATACTTGCGATAAAATCTTTAGTTATGAAGATTTTGGTGTCAAGAGCATTGACATGGTGCGTGTTTCCATCTTAGGAGGTTGTTCAACTTCTCCAATCTCGGCGACATCCTCTTCCAATCGGGCGAGCATGTTTTTGCCTAACTCCGTATGGAGCATCTCCCTGCCTCGGAAACGGACTGTGGCTCGGACCTTCCACCCATTTTTCAAGAAGTCTTCAACGTGGCGCTTCTTGAATTGATAGTCATGCTCGGCTGTATCCGGGCGGAATTGAATCTCTTTCAGAACAATCTTTGTTTGCTTTTTTCGAGCCTCTCGCTCACGTTTGTTCTTTTCGTACTGATACTTCCCGAAGTCCATTATCTTGCAAACGGGAGGGTCGGCATTTGGAGAAACTTCGACCAAGTCCAATCCGACTTCTTCAGCACGTTCCATGGCTTCGCGTGGAGTCATCACACCGACTTGCTTGTTTTCATGGTCAATGAGTAAAATCTCTTTGGCTCGAATCTGGTAATTCGAACGACTCTTTCTTTCACGTGGTTTCTGTGTACGTCTGCCTCTATAGTGTATTTTTCACACCTCCAAGTTGTGGTTGGTAATCAATTAGCGGTTGTGCAGGCTACAAATAAGTCGACTTTGTGAACAAAACCAAGAACCCTTACCGCACATGGCTAAAATTTACCGGACATTACGTGAACTTGTATTCAATAAACCAATCCTACAAAATACGGACACTTGCTAAACAGTGTCGGAATATTTCGTAAAAATATTAATTATGATATTATATCACATTTCTAAGATAAATGCAAACTAAAAGTAGCCAATTGTCCATAAAGTGCGTAAAATGATAATCCCTCCCGCCAAACCACCAAATATGATGATAAGACTGAGGTTGATTATTAAAGTGTGCCGAAAGATTCGTTCAGCCAATTCCGGTTGTTCCTTTACCCATGCTCGTGCCAAGTTGAAGGTAAGGACAACGCTAATCAGACTCAGGATAGCTGCCCCTAAAAATGCCACGAGAATACCTTGGAAGTCAACCATCTGCATCGTATCTGGGATTGAACCGTATTGTGTATAACGTTGGATGACAATGATTAAGATACCTACTAAAATGACAACAAACGCGATGAATACGATTACGGTTTTTTTAAAGACTATCGTGAAGGACTTAACCCATTGATACAAGGTTATCGTGAAGGACTTAACCCATCGATACGTGAGTCTGATGAACACGATTATGGCTTTTTTAAAGGCATTTCCCATCTTTTGCTGGGCTCTTTTGGACTAATTTATGGTAATTTTAACATATTTGTGGTGTAATGGCAAGATTTGTTGTTCTTACCACAGAGCCATTCAATTCTCGATAATTTCTTCTTTTTTCAAAAACCTCTTACTGTAGGAGCGACCTCAAATCAACGCCAAATGCGCCTTTGGCATTTGTCCAAATCAACACCGAATACGCGTATGGTATTCGGAGGGTCGCGAGCTGGAGCTCGCTCCTACAAAGAAATCGGGGTTCCAAACCCTCCAACAAAGATGTTTTGTGGCAATTGAATGTCTTTGTTCTTACCACAAAGGCGTTCAATTTTCAGTTTTTATCTGTTCAGGTCGTAAAGTCATGATTCGGAGATCGCTTCTATAGATGTGGGTCTCGATTCGGAGATCACAACTACTTAAATCATACCGTACGGTATGATTTTTCATACCACGGTATCTTTTTTAAATTCGCTCTAAATCCAGTCTGTATCTGGTTTTATAGGTGTTTTTCTTATTTTGGAAAAAATTTTATTTTTTCTATTACTCATCTGTAATGAGGTTTCACGGTTTTCCTCGTGTTTTGCATATATTATGTGAATAATTTTTGCGTAGTCGTCTTTGCATTTTGGATAGTTTTTATGGTTTTCAAGTGTGTCTGGTTGTTTTTGTATTTGAGAATCAGTTTTATTTTTCATACTGATATTATAGCCGATTCTGTGTGGTGATCAGAAGTTTTTGTGGTGTTAGGAACAATAGATATCCAATATATTGACAATAAGTTTGCGGGAATATAGTTTTCAGTTGTCGGCTTTCAGTTTTCAGTTGGTAGGTCTTCCACAAGTGCAACGGTATCAAATAGTTTCATTGGATGCCCTTTTAGTTGAGAATATGATTATGCTTAAAAGCTGCTACACACATTTCGCCCCGCTGGGGCTAAGGCTGAATCAACGTCAATGTGGGTATGGGTGTCTGGTATCTCTTAATCCGTTTACGGCACACGGCGTGTGCCTACTACTTTTAAGTCGTGATCCTATAGAAAGAGGGATACAATCGATTCAGTTCATAGCAGTTACAGATTTGAACACAGAATCAACTGCGCCGAAAAGCGTGGATAAATTCGCCAATGCAAAGTCTGTTCTGTTTTGTGTAAAGGTATCACCGATAAGCCTTCCGAACTGCCATAATGTTCCATCGGTGACGATACCGTATACGGGCAAGGATGTGCTGTCATTTATTTTTTGGACGGCGACTAACTCTGCCAAACATTGCCCCCATCCCTGTTCAAAGTCATTTTTCTTCGCCTCAACGATCAGTATTAACGGAGTCCCGACAACTGTTTTGCCTAATTCAGATTTGGTAGAGATAAAATAGTCTGGTGTTCCGTTTAAGATGTCATCGTAAGTGATGGTTTGCTTTATCCAGAGCGCGTATTGATTGGCATAAGCTTTATACCTCTCCTTCAAAACAGGAAAGATAATCGTTTCACACCTTGATGCTTCAGGCGCAAAAACGTTGATATGTTCTCGTGTAAATTCAAAGTCTTGAAGGAACTCCACCGAAGGCGTTGCTGGTTCGGCTTCGACGAAGTCATCTTCCGCATACTTGACTTTGAACCTTTCTTGTACTTCAGAGATTGTTTTAAAATCGCTAAACGCCATGATATTATTTCTCTATTCAAGTAGGAATGCCTGCAAACCGCATCTAAAAATCAAGGAATATTCTTAAAACTTTCAATTTCATGTGTGCGTTTCTGTTTGTAGGATTCAAAACTACGAGGTGCGTCGTCTTTGCTTTTTTTGCCATTCCCTTGCATCTTCTCGCGTCGTCCGTTTCCCAACTTGGTGAATATGAACATCTTTACCGTAGTCCCGTTGAAGCTCCTTTTCACGCCGGTGTAAGTCATTCGTAATTCCACTGCGGATAATTTTGTCCTCTTGTTTTAGATGGTATTTATAGGTATCACACTTAGGCTCCACCTGGACTCCTCTCGCCTTAAGAACCTCTTCAACTGCTCGTTCAATTTTCGATTTTGAGAGTTGTCCTGGCTTATACGGTGGGTATTTGACAATTCTCTGTCTTGGCATTCTAATCACCTCCATAAGGTATTTTACAATTCGCTGCTTGGTTGACGACTCAACCATCCCGCTACAACGCGAATATAATTGTTGAAGTAAACCATGTCTTCAACCGCTAAACGCAGTTCCTGAGTGACTTCAGGCAAATCCTCACAAAATTTTTCGTAACGTTCCCAGATAATGCTGCCACCTGGAATTGTCTGACGTTCCGATACGGTGTCAAGCCAATTCCGGACAATCTTTACAATATCTTCAGAGTTGTTGTGATGAACAAAAATATCTTGGCCTGCAATATCTGAAATAAACTTTTGATACCGATACGGCTCTGTGTCCATCACAAGACACTTTTTCCTTTCCTGTTTTTCTACACCGAATCTCTTTGCACCGAGAAAAATTCCCAACTCTAAAGGCATATTAAACCGAGGTAGATGTGAATTTTCATCTAATTCCGTTCTGGATATATCATGGATTCCAAAACGGCAATCCTCAATAATGTTATAAATCTTATGAATCCGAACTTGACTTGCGTCTCCTGCCTCAAGCGCACAACGGGCAACAAAACCACAATCATGCACAGCAAATATCATTGCATCAAACAAAGGTTTGTAATCTGAGTCAAATGGGCAATTGATAAAAACATTGTCATTATAATGGGTTGATTTCATGAATTTCTACTTGGTTTCACCTTCATAGAAGTTTAACACAATTTTAGCACGTTCTTTTGTAAGTTTACCATAAATTCTACGAATCGTCAATTTTTAGGAAACCTAAAAACGTCGGAGTGTGCCTACTACTTTTAAGTCGCGAGTTGGAGCTCGGAATCAACGCCAAATACGCTTGGCAGAATACGCGTTTGGTATTCTGCATGATTTGGTGCCTACAGAAGAGGATATGAAGAATATAGTTCCTGCAATACCTCAAAATAGTTAGGAAACGTCTTGCTAACGCAATCGGGGTCTTTAATCTGAATTCCGGGTACTTTTAAGCCGATAAGCGAAAACGCCATTGCCACGCGGTGGTCGCTATAGGTATCAATCGCTGCAGGGGTGATGGGGGAAGGTGAGATTTCAAGTCCGTCTCGGTGTTCAACCACAGGCACACCTAATTTTCGCAGTTCCGTCACCATTGCGTGAATTCTGTCTGTCTCTTGCCAACGTGTATGCTCAATGTTTCGGATAGTCACCTTACTATCGGCAAATGGGGCAATCGCAGCAAGAGTCAACGC
>JAPPMR010000178.1 GCA_028818995.1 Candidatus Poribacteria bacterium
TCCTGCCTATGAGATATTTGTTACAGGCTGGCAGCAGCTTGACGGGGTTATGCTCATGGAACCGAAGGATACACCCAACGGCGATTACCAAGTTCATCTCAGGGCGACAACCGAACGCGGTTTAAGAGAACTCCTGATGGCTTTTCCACGAGGTCGCACAGGTCTGTTCCCTCTCAGAGAAAAATGGATAGCAGATAGACTCCAGGACCTTTTAGATGGGGAAACGGTTCAGAACAGTACCGGCTCTTTTTATCGAGGTGTCAAACGAGGCAGCAGCAGAGGATCGGAACAACGCGCTGTCTCAAAACGGAAAGATACAGTCGTTTCGCACCTTCGCAAGTTAGCCTCACTGAAAGGCAAACTTGACCACGCGCAATTCGTCATTGAAGGACATCTAACAGTGAAGCGAGCCGTGGAAGGTGGGCTTCCAATCCAAATGCTTCTTTACACCACCGAATTTGTTACGACATCGGAAGGGAAGGATCTTCTCAAGCGCGCAGCAACAGAAAACCTATCCTTTTATCAGGTAAGCAACGGCGTGATGGGTTCGGTCACAACAACAAGACCTGTGCCATCAATAATCGCTTCCGTTCATCTTAACTATCCCAACTTCCTCTCAGAATCAGGAGACCTTAACTTTCACTTCAGTCCGAAATGTCTGTTACTCATCGCAGAGAATATCGGAAACCCTGACAATCTTGGGATGACACTACGAACAGCAGACGCGGCTGGTGTATCCGCTGTTCTGTTAAGCGGGGAAGGTGCGAACCCCTTTCATAAAAACTGCATCCGCGCCTCTCGCGGCGCAGTTGGACGTTTACCCCTATTTTATACACCAGACACCGTTAGTGTAATTCAAGCACTCCATTCGGTAGGTTGGTCCGTATTAGGTGCCACGGCAAGCGCCAAAAACCTGTTGTATGAGATAGAATTTTCGTTACCCACTGCAATCGTTGTGGGTAATGAGAACACCGGTCTTTCTGTTGAAACCCGTCAACGCTGCACAGAATTAGTCCGTATTCCAATGGCACCCGGACAATCGTCACTCAATGTCGGGGTCGCGGCGGGCGTTTTACTTTATGAATTAATGCGACAACACAGAATTTGACAAATTGCCATAGATGTGTTAAAATTCTTAACATAAGAGATGATTCATTACGCTCCCAACTCCAGAAAGAACATAGCTTGCAAACCGAGGTTTAACGCAGGGAAAAAAGGAAAATTGCATTTGAGATCAAATTGGGTTCTTGACTACTTCCACGAGGTACTGAAAAAACACCGTGCTGGCTATTTCGTTCTGATCGATCCAGAGCAGTGCGAAGTTGAAAAATGCGTCAAACTTGCAAGGGAAATTGAACAGGCAGGCGCAGATGCAATTTTGCTCGGCGGCAGTTTCTTAACGAGCGATTTGCACCCTATTGCGAAAGCCCTCAAGCAGGAAATCAAACTCCCACTCGTTCTGTTTCCCGGTGATTCGATGCACCTCACACCCCATGCTGATGCGATTCTATACATCAGTCTTATAAGTGGGCGCAACCCGAATTATCTCATTAGCGAACAGGTCAAAGCCGCACCGTGGATACAACGTTACGCACTCAAACCCATCCCTACCGGCTACATGCTTATTGAGGGCGGCAACAAAACCGCTGTTGAATTTATGAGCGGCACGATGCCTATCCCACGTGATAAACCAGACATCGCGGGACCGCATGCATTGGCGGCGCAGTACCTCGGTATGCAGATGGTATATTTGGAGGCGGGAAGTGGCGCGAAACACCCTGTCCCAGATGGAATGATAGCGGCGGTGAAGGAACAAATTAGCATTCCACTAATCGTCGGTGGAGGCATCCGCACACCGGAAATCGCCGCGGAAAAAGTAGAAGCGGGTGCCGATTTCATCGTCACAGGTAATATCCTTGAACAAAACGGATCCTTTGAACTCATGGAGGCGTTCGCTAACGCCGTTCACGGGTAAACAAACGCAGTCTCTTGTCTAAGTTTTTAATC
>JAPPMR010000969.1 GCA_028818995.1 Candidatus Poribacteria bacterium
TTGGACTGAAAGATACACTAACGACATATCCAGTATGCCCTTCAAGGGTGCCTACTTCTGTTCGTGTATCCACATCCCATAAACGCACAATATCGTCCTGACCGCCACTTGCGAGGATGCGTCCACCCGGACTGAACGATATACTCTCTACCGTCCCGGTATATCCTTCAAGTGTATGTATTTGCGTCTGTGTATCCACATCCCATAAACGCAGGGCGTTATCATCATCTCGACTTGTGAGGGTGCGGCCATCCGGACTAAAAAATATACTATCTGGCTGCCCGGTATGTCCTTCAAGTCTGCCTATTTCTGTTCGCTTGGACACATCCCATAAACGTAGGGTGTTGTCCTGACCGCCACTTGCGAGGGTGTTTCCATTCGGACTGAACGCTATGCGATCTACCGACCCCGTATGCCCGGTGAGCAGGGAAAGTTCTTCGCCTGTCTGTATATCATAAATATATATAAGTCGCCCCCTCGCCACAGCAAGCAAGGCCCCATCTAGTGAGCATGTTATATCATCTATTCCAGCTCCACCGAGCCGCGCTTTGGCACCTTCGGGTAGTTCCCACTGCGTGTAGGGTTCATATTCAGCAGTCGTGTCAGATGCATATGAAAATATTGAAACGCTCAAGAACATCAGACTGAAAAATACTATGGGTTTCATAGGAAAATCCTATTAGACATTATAATGATTTAATCGGAATTGTCTGATTATGCCAAGACAGAAATAAATGCAGAAAGCGAATGTGTTGTAGGTCGGGTAGAGCGGAGCGAAACCCGACATGTTGGGACTAAAACACTATTTTCAAAACTTGCTTGAGCCGTTCCTGCGATTTCCTTGTGAACCCACAAGGTTTGCCTTGAAACCTTGATATTGTCGGGTTTCGCTCCGCTCTACCCGCTGAATGCCATAAGGGCACTCATAGCGTTGATTTGGACCTACAAACTTTAGATTTTATGAGAGACCAATAACTACTCACAATTAAAACGTTATAATGTCTATTTATTTGGTATCCGATAAATGTTGTGTACCTGTTGGATTTCATTGCGTTTATAAACGATCTCTAAACTACGATATTAATCAAACGATTCGGCACAACGATCACCTTCCGAATCGGCTTCCCTTCAATAAACCTTTGAACCCGCTCATCTGACAGTGCGGCTTCCTCGATCTCTTTGTCAGTAGCATCAGCAGGAAGTTGAAGCCGATTTCGGAGTTTTCCGTTTACCTGTGCAATAATGGTGATCGTGGCACTTTCGAGAACACTTTCGTCATATTGAGGCCACGAAGCATGCGCGATAAATCCTGTTTCACCGAGACGATGCCACAACTCCTGTGCAATGTGCGGCGCATAAGGTGCAAGCAGATGTAGAAATATCTTCACTGTTTCTATTGGTAGCGATTTCACCTGTGTAGCAGTATTGACAAAAATCATCATCTGGCTAATCGCTGTGTTCATTTTATCAATTGATTCCGTATCCTCTGTTATTTGTTTGATAGTTTTATGGAGTTCCCGCCAGAGTTCAGACTCTGTTGTGCCAGAGGCATCAGTCAACTTCTCATTAAGTTCACCGTTCTGTTCATCAACAACAAGCCGCCAGACACGTTGTAGGAATCGATACACCCCCTCTACACCAGCATCTTGCCACGGTGTGCTTGCGGTGACCGGCCCAATAAATAGCAAATAGAGTCTAAGTGCATCCGCGCCATATTTATCAATAACGTCATTCGGATTGATGACGTTAAAGCGCGATTTAGACATCTTTTCCAGTTGCACATGGAGCGGTTTGCCAGAAGTTTTTGCTGTTGCTTTTTCGTTGTCCCGCTCAACTTCGTTCGGGTAATAGTATTTACCAGCATCGTCTTGGAAAGATTCAGCCAGAATAGTGCCTTGGTTAAGAAGTCCTTGAAACGGTTCTTTTGTGGAGACCAATCCACAATCGTAAAGCACTTTGTGCCAAAAACGCGCATAAAGCAGATGTAGCACAGCGTGTTC
>JAPPMR010000984.1 GCA_028818995.1 Candidatus Poribacteria bacterium
GCTTATATCCTTCCAAGAATTCCCAGCGTCATCGGACCGATAAATACCACTACACAGACAAAGGTAAAAAGCATCTTCCGTGATCATTAATTCTCTAACATACCACTTTGGACAAGCACTGACCATGTGCCAAGTTTCACCACCGTTAGTGGAAGCAAACAACTCATTGGACGGAATTATATAAAGCGTGCCGTCTCGTTCTGCTATAGGTATATTGCCACCAGTGTCTTGACGCAGGAAGGTATCATTGACAAGCTGCCATGCGTCCTCCCCCGCTGGCAATTTGTAGATACTTTCATCCCCTATAACGGTATAGAGCGTATTTTCGGATGTCATTGACAAAGTACCTACCTCTCCCAATATACCTGGTTCATTTACCTGTGTCCATTTCATAATGTCATCCATGAGGTCATCAGAGTTCTGAAAGTTGCCTAATGTCTCGCGAACCATAGCCTCCTCCTTCTTCAGCCGCTCTCGTGCGCGATGGAGTTGGCTTTTAACCGTGTTCGGCGATACCTCCAGAAATTCACCAATCTCTTCACACGTCATTTCACTCAGGTAGTGAAGTGCCACGGCTGTCCGCTCACGCGACGGTAATTTTTGAAGGAGATACTCAACGACTTCGCGTTGCTTTTCCGTCGCTAACTTTTCAGTCTGTTCCGCCAGATATTGGGCGTAGAACAGTGCTTCTACTTCTGCTTCACTCATCGCTTCTAAGGATTGCATCGGGATCTTCTTCTCCGTAATCCATGTGAGGAAGCGACGGGTGGCAATCATATAAAGCCATCCCGAAAACCTGTTTGGGTCTCTCAGCGTACCAAGTTTTTCATAAGCCATGAGAAAAGTATCCTGCGTAATCTCTTCGGCGATGTGGTAGTCCCTTACCCTCTGCCATACGAACGCGTGTATCCGCTTTTCGTATTTTTTTACGAGAGCGGTGAAGGCATTCTCGTCGCCTGCTAAAATTTGCTTAACCCACTTAGCATCATCGTTCTTCATGTGTATCTCCTAATTAACAACATTGCCTTGTGACACGTGACATATATTATAGGAAGGAAGGTTGCAAATTCGTAATTTGTATCTTAAATGTCTTGAAAAGCCCCTTCAGTTTGATAATAGAATCAAAGTAGATGTAGGGAATCAACGTCGAATGCGCGTATCGTCTCGTAGTGAGAGTCGGTAAGGTTGAGCGGTAAAAGACAAAAGTTTATCTTGTCTATAGGAGGACGCGGCGTTTAGATGCCGCAAGCTCTACCCGACTTACAAGTTTATTATCACAATTTGTCAATTAGAAATAGTGTAAGCAGGTTCAACGTCGCGTCGTGTCAGCATATATAACGCCGCCAACAGATTTACGTGGGTTATGGTATTAGACAAGAAAGATTCGGTTGCGCTATACTTCAACACGTACAAACGCGAGATAAGCCCCCGACAGCAGCACTACAACAAACAGCGTTAACAACAACATCTGCATCGCTGAATCGTTAAAATCCTTGTTGAGATTCAGTGTATCTTCAAATTTTGGGACTGCCTCTGGCAAAACCTTCTTTTTTGTCATGCCTTCACGAACACCAATAATATGGAGGCTCTCCGAATCCGATTTATCAATATCAACGATAAATTCACGGTATTGGCGAGCGTAACGTTCCACATTATCCACAAATTGCAGATGCCGCTCAAAACCCGTTCCGGCAAAAGATTCAAGGAGATGTTGAAGTAGTGTGGCTGGTGAAGCACGAGTGATAGACCGCGCATGTTGAACCTGTGCAATTTTGCTGGTGAGGTATTCACGGTTTAGACGTTCTGACATTTCTGCATTTTCATAGAAAAACGCGCTTTTCGCTGCCAGTGTTTTTCTGTCCACTGCCTTTGACCATGCCACATAATTGTATTTATCCCAGATTTCATCTCGCAGTTGGCTATACTGTGTCCATTTTTCATCAAAGGACATTGATGGTGAAAGTTCACTTGCGATTGAAGCAAGCGTACTCGGCATAAAAACAACGAAAGTGACCCAAACCAATAGGAGTATCACCAGACTCACCGCGCTCCGTTGCACACGTGCAGATACTAACAGTCCCAACGCAAGAAAGAAACACGTGTATAGGAACGCAATAAAGAAGATGATACCTAATCGTCCCCACGCTTCTATGTTGAGGTGAACAGCACTTGATGTGGAAATCATCAAAAGGTTCATCAACGCCGCAAGCAAAAAAGGGATGCTAACGCTTATCAACGCTCCAAAAAACTTGCCGATCAATATGGTGTGGCGTGGTACTGAATTCGCTAACATCAATCGAAGCGTGCCGCGTTCGCGTTCACCAGAGAGACTATCAAAAGTGAATAAGAGCGCAATCAAACTCAAGACATAAGCGATGATAAATGCCCAATCTACTTTGGTAACATCCGGTCCAACACGCTTCAGGTCTATGTTGGCATTAGGATAGCTCAGTTTCCAAACACCTATTATGTTGGAGGAGTACGGATGTGGATTGCCGCCTTCAACAATGTTTGGCAACAAGCGTTCTCCACCTTCTGCACAGAAATGTAGAGGGGACGGTTTTTTGTATAGTTTTCCAGGTCCCTGTTGAGCGAGTTTATACAAACTGTCATCGGCGTGAGACGACAAGGTATCCAGAGATTCGACGACAGCATCGTTATATTTCTGTATCTGCTTCGGATGCTCGCGGAGATGTCCGATGGCATTGGTTAACATCAATGCTAACAGCAAGATGGTTGTCAATGCGAATCGAAGGCTATTGAGGTTGTCGTAGAGTTCGCGTTTTGTTATATGTAAAATCATTTTATAGTTCTCGGTTGTCAGTAGTCAGTTTTCAATTAAGAGGCTATCGTTTAAATTTCAGTTATCAGTGGATAATTTCGGTTGTCAGTAGTCAGTAAGAGATTTTTTGCAGTAATCAATCCTCTTTTAAAGCATTTCTGGAGAAGGTTAATTGTTACGTCCCATCTCCTAACTGATAACTGAAAACTATTCTACACCTCACTCCTAACGAAAATCAGGAATATTATTGCGAACAGTACCAGATTTATCATTAACAACAAACATAGATCTGGTAACGCTCGTTTTGCATTTATGTCAATATCACTTCTTTTAAATGAAAACTGCGGCCACAGGTTCCAGTCAATCTCACCCTCAGCAGCAACAAACCATTGCCGAGATTCAAATATCTTATTGTCAAGATAATAGTCAATGACCGTCTGATGATACCGTTGAATCGCTGTGAAAAAATCTTGTAGTCCATTTAAGTCGGTGCCTGTCCACGCTTCGGTTGCCGCGTCATACAGACCAACGGGTGAAAACTTCAATAGCATCTGTTCCGTTTTTGCGGGACGTGTGTAGAGAGCGTCCAGTGCAGGCTTTCGGACAAGCCACATGCGTTCTGTGGTATTGGTAACCTGTGTACCAAAAAAGCGATGATAATTCTGAACGTGTGGTACCAATGGTTCAGATTCCGCTTTAAGTGCTTTATAATTGAATCCAACAATATCATAATGCAGTAATATTGATGAATCGTGCCTATAACCCCAAAAAGTCCCACCATCACCCTGCAAACCAAAACTCCACTTTTCGCCTGGCACAGGGTCATTAGCGAGATACTGTAACCGATCTCTATCAAACTCCTCCCATATCTGTTTAATTTGGTTGTAAGCGGAGGTTTGTGTATCAGGATGAGGGTCTGTTTTAACCGCGGTCAATATCATATTTGGATATACCAGCACCAAAAAGCCCCAGACGAACATAGCAAGCATGAGGGCAGTGCTTGTTCGGCGAGTCGCCGCTGAAATCAACATACCGATAAGGTAAAACAGGGACAGATAGACAAACGACGTAAAAACAACCCCACCGATGCGCAAAAAATCATCGGCACTCAGAAAAATGGATGCGGATGTCGTTAGCATAATTAGCACAAGGAGAATGCACATTAGTAAGGGGATCAGCAGACATATCATACCGCTAATGTATTTAGCAAATAGGATTTGACCGTGCCGAACAGGATGTGTCAGCACGAGACGTAATGTGCCACGTTCGCGTTCCCCCGCAAGTGTATCATAGGCAAAGACGAGTGCCAATAGACTCAAAATTCCTTGAAAGATAAAGACAAGATCTATTGATGAGAAGAGATTGAGAAATGGGTTATCGGCTCCATGTTTCCAAGCATCCCATAGTGTAGGCACGTATAAGTACTCAACGCTAACTGAGTTCCCTAATCGTTTGTCTAAACCGACATTAAAGATGCTCAACGGGTTGGGCGGACGATCAATTGTTAAGTTTGCCGATGAATAGGTTCGTTCTTCCAGCATTTCCTGCCGATGCTTTTTGACAGCGGTGTCGTAACTTGTTAACCGACGTTCATAGTCTTTGATTAGCACTACCGTTGTGGCAACAACAAGCAACAGCATAATGAAGACAGCTGCAGCAAATCTAAATGTCATGAGGTTGTCGAGGAGTTCTCGGCGGATGAGTGTGATCATAAGATTTCCAATATGAATAAATTATGGTAAACTTCAGAATTAACTGGACACCTTTGAACTGTGAATCAATGCAGAATGTACTTTTGGCATTCTACGGGAGGGAACTCCGATTCCCGACTATCAATAGGTTCTGTCGCGATTCGGAGATCGCTCCTACATATATGCGTATGAAAACAAATCTTGAAGCTAAATTGGTTTTATGATGCGGTTAGAAACCGCACTTACAAGGAAATTACGTAAGTCCTATATGGTATTAGGCACTATGACTCAGAACGTTCAAGACAAAGCACACCGCGATGTTCTGTGCCAACGAAGAAGGTATCTCCATCAACAACGAGAGAAGTTATGGCATCCGGAATTTCAGGTACAATTTGTTCCCAAGTTCCTGTTTTCTTTTCTAATTGATAGATACCACCATTATTCGCTCCGTAAACAGTCTCCCCTGCTGTTGCTAACGACTTGATGATTACGGTTTCTTCCGCTTTATCGGTGATTGTATTCCAGACAACACCGTCTATTGAATTGAAAACTCCTTTGTCGGTTGCGACATAAACCGTTGAGTCGGCAAAGACAATTTGATTGAAGTGTTCAACCGACTGCGGCAGGTTTGATGTCCTGTCGTTCCAATTATCACCACCATCAAGCGATTGAAAGAGTTGTCCATCTCGCTTACCGACGTATACTGTTTCACCCGATGTCGCAAGTTTAAAACCTTGCGACATATTTTCATGTGTGAGTTCACAAGTTTCTTGGACACCTGTATCGGACCATCTTGCGTCACCAGGTTTCCATCGGAAGAGTTTATAGTTGTACTCCATGTAGTACGTTTCTCCACTCACCGCGAAGTTGCCGAATAAACCTTTCAACGTCAATTTGTAAGCCAGTTGATGATCGCCTTGGACTTGACCCAACAGTTTTAAAAAACTTTCTGCACCAAATTTTGGATTCTCACGTATTATCTCAGTTGATAAAGACTCAACATCTGCGTCAGGGTCTGTAGAGCTGGAAAAGGAAATTTGCACCTCTTGTCCCGGCAGCCGATCAGAATCGAAGGGAAATGTTGCTTTCCCAAACACGGTCCACATAAGTCTTCCTGAATCTCGCGAAGGAGGTGCTGTTCCCTCTTCAAAAATATAACCCTCTACAGCAACTAAGCAATTTTTCTCGGGAACTAAACGATAATAAGCCGTTTCACAATTACGTCGAATTGCTTTTGCATACAGAACACCGTTGGCTTCGGAAATCTGAACAATTTTCGGTGTATATTCCCTCTGTTTTAATTTTGCATTGAATTTTGGCACTTCACTTATAATCTTTGGCAGTTCAATGCCAACAGCAGCCCACGAACTACCTCCATCAGTTGATTTGACCACACTCCCCGAAACTGTCGCATAGAGTGCATTTGACATTTTTGAATCTGGACTTGCCTTGAAACCGATCAAGTTTTCCACACGGCACGCAAACCTTGTATTAAATCGGTGCCAGGTTTCACCGCCATCTGTTGAACGATGAATTCCAGCGATTCCGCCAGTATAAAATGTGTTTTCGTCTAAAGCTGCAGTACAGTTGACGCTAAACTGCAAAGGTGTAATACCGGAATGTTCTATAGATTTCCAAGTATTTCCACAATCAATTGAGCGAGCCACAACGCCCTCTTCTCCAGCTATTAGTAAGAGTGTTTTTCCATAAGCAAGCAGCTTAATCGGAGGCAACGTTCCTTTCATTAGATCCCGGGCATCCGAAGGCGTTATATCTGTCCAAGAATCGCCACCGTCGGTTGATCGGAATACCCACCACGAATCTTTACTGATATCACACAAATTATGGTAATTTTCTATAGGCGTTCCGTCACCTTCCATAATATTTACCTTTGCTGCAATATAGATATTGCCTTCGGACACCGCTAAACAATTCACTATCACAGTGTTGTCCACCGGCAACTGTAGGCGTTCCCAAGTTTCTGTTTTAGAGCGGTATATTCCCAGATAAGTTCCAGCAAACAGCGTGTCTTGACTCACTCGTAACGTGCAAATTTCGCCGTCCGCTATCAAACGACTATCTAAACCATCGTTCATGTTTGCCCACGAATTTCCAGCGTCATCGGATCGGAAAATACCTTCATTAAGGGTTAAGTAAAAAGCATCTTCTGTGATCAACAATTCTCTTACATGTCCCTTTGGACAAGGACCGATGGAATTCCAAGTTTTACCCTCATCAGTTGAAGCAAATAACTCGTCAGAGGGGATAATATAGAGTGTTCCGTTGTGTTCAGCAATAGGAATAGCGCCCTCGGTCTCTTGACGTAAAAATTCTGCGTTAACAAGCTGCCAATTGTTTTCACCTGTGGGTAATTTGTAAATACTCTCATACCCCATCACAGCATAGAGCGTCCCATTCGATGTTTTAGCTAATGTGCCTACTGAAGCGGCTACACCGGGTTCATTCATCTGAATCCATTCCATAATATTCTCTGTAAGATTTTCTGGCAATTCAAAACCACCCAATGTTTCGCGAACCATCAATTCTTCCTCCTTTAATCGTTTTCTTGCCCGATGAAGTCTACTCTTAATCGTATTCACTGGCACTTCCAAAAACTCGCTAATCTCTTCACAACGCATATCACCGAGATAGTGAAGGGTTATCACAGTCTGTTCATTCTCAGGTAATTTGTTGAGAAGGTGTTTTACAACTTCATGCCGTTTTTCATCAGCAGTATCTTCGCGCTGTTTCTCAAGATATTGGTCATAGAAAACTCTTTCTAACTCTGCTTCAGGCATTGCCTCAAGTGATTCAATCGGTAGCTGCATTTTTCGAAAACACGCTAAGCAGCAATTCTTAACAATAGCGTATAGCCATGCGGCAAAACGACTCGGGTCCCTAAGTGTCCAGAGTTGATTATAAACCTTAAGAAAGGCATCTTGCGTGATCTCTTCAGCGAGATGGAAGTCACCTAACTTCCGCCATGCAAACGCGTGTACCTGCTTCTGATATTTTTCTACCAACGCAGTAAACGCATTTTGGTCGCCACTGAGGGTCTGTTGAATTAGCGTAACATCGTTATTTTTCATAAGTGCCTCCTAATGGATTTCCCTTATGATATAATGATACATGCAAAAACGAAAAGGTTGCATAAAATGCAAATTTTTTCAAAAAATTAGTCAGAATATAGAATTTTCTTTGATTAGAATAAGTAAACAGAAAAAGTAGGAGGTGGAATTGTTCAGGAAAAAGATCTATACTATAGTAGAATCCGTAATTATTATACATGACGGTAGGTTCGGTTTCCTAACCGAACCTGTGTAAATCGTGCGGTTAGAAACCGCACCTACCAGGGAGTGTAAACATATTTTTGGATTTCACTATAATTCGCACAATGTGTCATAAATATTTTGTGCTTTTTCAAAATCTTCAGGAGTGTTAACGTTGAAAAACGAGTGACCTTCAGAATCATAAGTTTTCCAAATTTCTGGGGCAAGGGTAAGGATATTAGCATGTTCTTGTAGCGCGTGAACGCGCAAGTCAGGTTCATTCAGCATCTGTTCAATAATCGGCAAGCAGCATTTAGAATATACCGCGCACAATGTTTGGAGAGTAATCTGCACATTCTCGTTGTCAGAGGAAGGTTCTTTGTCCGTGTAGGGCATTACAGCATCATATTCGCCTAAAACAGAGACAAGATAGGTGAACAAGTTAGGCATTAGGAAGGGATTGTCGCAGCCAACACAAATCACTGTTTGATGGGAAGCATACGTCAAACCTGCGTGAATGCCGCCTAACGCCCCTGCATGCGGAATAATATCCTTGTGCATTGTAATACCGAGATGTGTATATTCATCAGGACTATTCGTGATTAGCAGGAGTTCCTCAGTGACGGATTGCATGCGACGGATAACATGACCGATGAGCGTCCCATTGCCGAGTCGTAGTAGCGCCTTATTCTGCCCCATCCGCCGACTTTTTCCACCTGCTAAGATAACGCCTGTCACCATTTGCATGTTCTTACATTGTAGGAGGGGTTTTCAACCCCGATTATTATTGTAAGAGTAGGTCTCAAAAGCTCAATCTTAATTTTGATTGACAAGTATTGGACCATACCGACTATTCATCTGAGAACGTAATTCTTCAACAAGTTCCTTTTCGGACTCAGCAATATTGTGTAATTCATCTGGATCCTCGCCAAGATTATACAATTCTATGAATCCATTGCTGCTTTCAATGAGTTTATGTGTGTGTGTCCGAATACAAGTGAAGTTTCCCAGTCGACTGACCGTTTCTGAACGATGCGTTTCAGTTTCTCCTCGCACCACAGGACCTATTGATTGTCCGTCAATATTCTCCAAAACCGGTACTCCCACCAAATCACAAATAGTAGGATTAATATCAATAAGTTCTACTAACTCATTTGAAGCACGATTGCCTTCTATTCCCGGTCCTGCTACGATAAGCGGGACTCGCAGCGATGCCTCATAAGCCAAACTTTTGGTGTAAAGCCCATGATCACCGAGCATTTCCCCGTGGTCGCTTGAATAGATAATGTAGGTGTTTTCAAGCATGCCGCGTTTTTCCAACGCTCGCAACATACTGCCAATCTGATCGTCAATCAGTTCAGTTGCTGCGCAATACTGTTGTCGCGTCATCTTAACCTCTTCAGGACTCAGATTGACGGTGCGTTTTTTCACCCATTCAGGTTTGCCTTCCATATTATCTACAATTGGGACAGGCATGTCTGCATTGCGATATTTGTCACCGTATTCCGTGGGCGGATCAAATGGGTCGTGCGGTCCTACGAAACTGACGAATAGGTGCCACGGAAAGTCATCTGGGATATTTTCAATAAATTCAGTTGAACGTCTGCCGATATATGAATCCTCAAAATCCTCAGTCGGAAGCACAGAATCGTACGATCCATTTTTTATCCAACCACCAGAAGAACGTCGATTCCTGTAATCTTGATGAAATTTCTCTAACAGTCCTTTTCCTTGCAAATAATGTGTATAAGGTCCAATCGGTGTCGCGGAGCTGCCAGCATGCATTTTTCCTTCGCATTCTTCGGGATGCGTGAATCCCCAATTGTAAGTGCGGGGACGGTCGCCGTAGCGGCCATTATATCCATCCGGTTTGGCAAGGTCAAGTTTGCCCACACATCCAACGCGATACCCGTGGTCTCGGAGCTGCTGATAATAGGTTGGGATAGACGGTGGGTAAAAACTGCCGTTTCCCAGTGAGTCTAAACGCGAGGGTTGTATTCCAGATGCTAAACCTATTCGAGATGGTGCACAGACTGGGGCATTCACAGTGCAGTTTGGGAAATTCACGCCCATTTCTGCTAATCTGCGCATGTTTGGGGTGTTGAGTGCCTCAGGGGCATTCTCATGCGTTTCCAGATAGTCGTATCTATGCTGATCTGACATGATAAAAAGAATGTTCGGTTTATCGGTTTTTCTGTTCATATTTCCTTTTTAGTTTTCACGATTTTGTGGTGTTGAATTGTTAAGTTCTTGAAGCTGCTCCTCAATAATGGCTTTGAGTTCTTCTTGTCCCTGCTGTTCTGCTAATTCCATGGCGATCTTGAACTCAGATTTTGCTTCATTAGTCTGACCTAAATGGAGTTTTGTTACACCCTTATTAGCGTGAGCTTCTGCAAAATCAGATTTTAAGGCAATTGCCTTGTCATAAGCAAATAGCGATTTTCCTTTTTTATTTCCTTGCCAAAGAAGATAACCAATTGAGAAGAAGCCATGTGCAGCAAGTTCATCCTCACTTACAATTTTGGTTGTTCCCTTTTCAACTAACCTTGTATTCTGTTCCGTCAGTTTTGAAACATAAGCGTCCTCATAGTTGCTAATAAGACGAGTAACAAATTCCATCAATGGGGCTAATATGTGGTTTTCATTCTCACCAACAGAATAGATTAATTCTTCAAGAACATCGTCAAGCCACTCATACTCGTTTTCTGTCAAATTGATCACACCGTAATGTCCGTGTCGGTTACCAAAATCGATTAATCCATCACATACCCCAGCTAACCATTGATAGGCACTTTCAGGATAAGTTGTAGATACCAACTGGAAGCGATTGGTGAATGTATACTGGTTTAGAATTCTCATACATTGAGACCTAATCAATGTTACATCAAGGAATATTGAATCTAATTTCAATGGTTTCTGGAGATATTGACGACAAATCGAAAGCAATTTTATAACGATCAATGTCTATTACCTTTCAATTCCTGATTTCGCAGTTGAATGTTTCTTTGCAAATTGATCAAGTTTTCTCCGTCCGGTGATACGCATTCGTAATTTGGAGTGAATCCTCTCTATGTGTATTTACTGCAGACCTCTATTTGAAACTATTATATCATACGAAAATCACATTGTCAAAAAATAGCTGTAGTGCAATAAATCAAGGAAAATCTTGATTTATTTACATATTTATGGTATTTTGTCTAAATAGAATCGGTGGAATTATCAATGTCCCTAGATGTTTCCAAAAATCGTGGATTCTTACGGGGCAACTTCAGCATTATGCCGATTATATCAATCTAATGCAGTGGTTCCTCAATGCTAGCGACAATATCACCGTTACAGATAAGATAAAAATTCAGAGATTTCTTTTCAGTGTGGGCGGATTACACATGAACATCACAACTGCTCTTGAATTCATGTGTTCACAGGCTGAAAATATCTTAACGGACATGAAACTTTTAAAACATCTACCGAATCTTTGTTGACCAACAAGAAGACTCGTAAGATGTATTATGAGGATTTCTATCTTGACGTATAGAGAAGCATTGGACATATTAGGATTGGATTCAAATGCTTCGCTAGAAGATGCAAAAAACGCTTACCGTTCGCTAGCGAAACACTACCATCCTGACAAAAATTCCGCGCCTAACGCAGCAACAATGTTTCGTCTTATTGAGGAAGCATATCAATGCATCCGCGATGAATATGAAAATGTTAAGCGACAAGAAGAAACATTAAGACAAGCGGAGGTAAAACGGCAAACAGAGGAAGCACGACAACAAGCAAAGGCAAAACAACAAGTTGAGAAAGAACGACAAACGAGAGAAACATCAAAGCAGGTAAAAGTATTACTAATATGTGTTCCTATCTTTTTAGCAATATGTTTTTTCCTAATGTGGCAATTTCCCAATGTCGCATCTGATGACGGGACAGTTGTGTGGTGGTATAGCGTTATTCCACCGCTAATCGCTATCACTTTGGCAGTGATAACTACCCGTTTATTTTTAAGTCTTGGTGTGGCAGTAGGGGCGGGACTCCTCTTGGCCTGGTGGGACCAAGGGTTATCGTTAAACATATTCTTCTCGGAAGTTGTTTGGTTTGCACGTGCGGTAACCGTTGGCAATGACGGAATTGATCTTTTCAACCTCTGGGTGATCCTTTTTGTTCTTTTCATGATGTCTATGATCTCCGTAGTCATAGCGTCAGGAGGAATTGCCAGTGCCATTTCACTTTTATCTCACCTTGCGCGGGGACCCCGTTCTACCCAATTTATCACCGCTGTGATGGGAACAGTTATCTTCATAGGTGACTATAGCAATGCGATGCTCGTTGGTCCTACAATGCGACCTATCACTGATCGGTATAAAGTAAGTCGTGAAAAGTTAGCGTACATTGTGGATTCCACAAGCGCACCGATTGCCGGGCTTGCTTTTGTTAGCACATGGATTGGATATGAGGTGGGACTGTTTAATGCTGTTGCTGAAAATATCGGCTTAGATAGTGATGGCTATTCAATGTTCTTTGATGCGCTGCCGTTCCGCTTTTATTGTATTCTAACCATCATTTTTGTACTCATCAATACCCTCAGTGGACGAGATTATGGCTTGATGCGACGGGCGCAAACGCGTGCTCGGGACACGGGAGACGTTTCAGCGTCCGATGCAAAAGTTATGGGAAATATTGCAGCGGACATCGGGACAGAAAAAGGTAAAACTCAAATCTTTTCAGCAGTCATTCCGCTAACACTTCTTTTTAGCTTGATTCTTGGTGGATTATGGATAGATGGTAAAGGGACAGGTTCTATTTTATCTCTGACAGCATGGCGGGATGCGCTCTCAAACGCAAATAACGTCAAAATACTTGCCTCTGCCGCTATAACAGCATTTGTCGCAGCAATTGTATGTGGACGTGTATTCTCTAAAATGTCCTATCCAGAAATCGGTAAGGCTGTCAAGGAAGGGCTTTCAGGAACATTATTGCCAATCGGAATTATCTTGTGTGCATGGGGTATAAAGGCAAGTTGCGATAAATTATTGACAGGTCCGTTCATCGCATCAATACTCAGCGATGTCGTATCTCCACTCTGGTTTCCCGCACTCGTTTTTGTTGTGGCATCGCTTACCTCATTTGCCACTGGCACCAGTTGGGGTACGATGGCGATTCTCATTCCTACAGCGATTCCCGTTGCATATCTGCTTGATAATGACACCTATGGAATTACCACGATCATTTGTTTGGGGGCGGTGCTTGATGGCGCAATCTTCGGAGACCACTGCTCGCCAATTTCGGACACGACTATCCTCAGTGCGATTGTAAGTAGTTGCGATCCGATGCATCATGTGAGAACGCAAATGCCTTATGCGCTTACTGTTGCTGTAATTGCCTTAATATGTGGGTATCTTCCAGCGGCGCTGGGTTTGCCCTCGTGGATCGGAATAGTAATTGGTACAAGCGTCATTGGCCTACTATTTTTCGGTCTATCTCGTCTGCGGCCTGATTGATTTTAATACAACCGTTAGGAAATTTAGGATACATCTTTATCGCAAACTCTACGAATTTCTATTGGGAAACCGTAAGAACCGTTTGGCATTACCACCCATAATATCCGCTAACTCTGATTCGGACAGATTTGGCAGCAGTTTTTCTATAATAGTTGTGAGTTCTCCGTAGCCCGGTTCTTCCAAAATCCACGGAAAATCAGTCGCCCACATCAATCGTTTTACTCCAAAGTCATTTAGCAAATTCCCATGCCATCCTGCCAAATTTTGATATGGGTATGCCTCCCTACTAAACGCGTACTGACCTGATAAATGTACAGTCACGTTTTCAAACCGAGCTAACCGATAAGTAGTGTGCATGTTGAGATTGTAGCCTGATACTTGAATTTGTGGTCTTCCGAACTCGTCCAGAGTGAATTTGCCTTTACCCGGTGTCATACCGAGATGATTGAGAACCACCCGAACCTGTGGGAAGGCTTGGACTAAATATGGTAGTAGATGTGCATCAATTGAACGTGGATAAAGCCACAAGACATAATCTTTTTCTGCGGCACATTCCCAGATAGGATATGTCTTAAACTCTCTTGCATCCGTCGTTGCAAAAATATCTCTCGGTCCACCAAGTTCAAAGAGTCGGAATCCAATTATTCCAGTTCCATCCGCTAATTCTGACATGTGTTCAGTGGGATTGGGATGATCAGGCGGGACTAATCCTATTCCAAGAAACCTGTCGGGATAACTTTTAAGACAATGTAACAAGTAACTATGGTGTTCTATACTCGTACCGCCGATTTGAACGAGAACCGCTTGGTCAATCTGGTGTTTGTCCATTTCACCTAACAGTTTTTCGGCAGGTTCTTCTCGTTCAGCAGGCCAATTCGGTGAGACTTCTCGTGGGAATTCGGGTGAAACCTTTGTAAATACGTGGACATGTGCATCAATTCTTGGCATAAATTATTTCCTTTGTAGACAGATTTACAACGCACGCATATTGAGGATTCAGTCAGCCAAACTAAACAATTTACGTCGTTCAGGTGTTGTGCAATGTTCGGAGATAGCGGCGAACTGCTCAGGTCCAATTTTCCCTGGAGTTCGCTTTTCATAAATCAGGATAATAGATTTTCGTGGCGTATCCGAAGCATTGTCCATTGAGGTATGCCAACCACACGAATTGAACATAATAGCAGTACCTGCTTTCCCTGGAAAAGTTTTATGTCCGGGCATACTCTCCTGCAGCAACGGACGTTTATATGGACCGGTATCTGGCTTATGGCTACCGGGAACAAAACCGAATTCTCCACTTCCTTTGGCGACATCGTTGACATAGATTTGCACTTTAATATGGAGAGGATTGCTTTGTCCCACATCGGGATGCCACCCTGTGTAGCTGACGGGCCACGGTGCGACTGTTCTAACTTGTGGACCTAACAAAATCAGATCATCGTCTGTAAAATCCATCAACGCACCGTAGTAGCTTGGGTAATCAATTATGTCAATGAAAATTGGGTCTTTTTCAAGAGGATTTGGAATGTCGTAGAAGGTGGCAGCAGCTTCACCTGCTTCAACTCTATCCAACCATTCTTCCTTACATTCCGCTGCCCAAAAATCAAAAGCAGATTGTAGACGTTTTAAGTCATCACCTTGAATCGCGTTTTCAAAAACGAGATAACCTTCTTGTTCCCACTGTTTTTTCTGTTCTGGTGTTGGTCGAATCATTATTTTACCTTCCCCCTGCCTGCAATTTGCCAGACTGTTTCAACTGTATGTCCGCGTACGCCTATGAGTTCATCGTGAAGATTGCTTGTCATCCCTTGGTGCAGTGGAATAACAGAGAGTTTTTCACCGACCCGAAATTGATGTGAACATTCACTTACATCTATATGCCCGTGTTCAACAGACATACCGTAAATTTTCGCTTCAGGAAATTCAATGATATGTCCATAAGGTGTTGGTGGATAACTGGTAAACGTTTTTTGTCCACCATCAACAATTATCCTGTCAGAGGTTGGTGTGCTAACAACTGTTACAAGAACGCGCAGCACACATCGCTCAGGAGATAACATCTCTGAATTACCGATACGTGTCATTCCTTCGTAAACATAAGAACCGCTGCGAGTTTCCGTGCAGCCAAGTTCCTTTGACGCTACTTCTGACCCTGTTCCACCCCCACTGATTATTTTTACAGAGATGCCGTCTTTCTTCAATAAATCGACTGTTTCTTCAATAAACGGCTTTGCGTTTACGTTACTTGGATAGGTCATCACGCCCTGAAAATCTATACCCGGCATTTTAACAACCTTTTGTGCAAGTTGTTGCGCCTGTTGCGGTGATCCTACGCCACATCGTCCACCACCTGTATCCAATTCCAATACAACGGGGATGACACATCCATCTGCATCTG
Organism: Candidatus Poribacteria bacterium; assembly: GCA_028818995.1. The sequence goes on from JAPPMR010000984.1 coordinate 15,639, forward strand.
CTTGCTGAGAAATACCAACTGCTGTCTCTTCAGAATCGAGAGCGACTATAATCCGCGCCTGTCTTGATAACGCTGTTAATCGCTCCAACTTCGGTTTTCCCACGATGTTATACGGAATAAGGATGTCGCCAATTCCTGCTGCCACCATCGTCTCTGCTTCACCCAGCTTTTGACATGTAATCCCTTGAGAACCAGCGTCAAGTTGTAATTTGGCAATTTCTGGGACCTTATGTGTTTTGGTGTGAACGCGCAGCGGAATGTCAATATTTCGGCAGTGAGTCGCCATCCCTTTGATATTTTGCTCAAGTACATCTAAGTCGGCAATAAGGGTTGGCGTGTCTAAATCGTTGATGGGCATAGATATTCCTCCAACAAGATTCTGTTTAGTTTATCTATAGAAAGATTTAATGTCAAGTATTTTGGCTATAACGAAAATGGAATTATGGTATAATTGAAGTTAAGACTTTAGATTTTTCATCCTGAATTGTGAGTTACCTTGTTGCAAATATATTGGAATTTATGGAGGCATTTATGTCATCTGCTGCAGCCCGAACCTACCTTACGCCTGAGGAATATATCTCTTTTGAACGTAAGGCGACCATTAAACACGAATATCTTAAAGGACAAATAATCGCAATGTCCGGTGCAAGTTTCGCGCATAATTTTATCACGTTGGATACTGCAACCCAGCTTAATATCCAATTGATGGGAGGGGATTGTCAAGTCGCTGCGAGTGATATGCGCGTAAAGGTTACAAAGACAAACGCCTACTTTTACCCAGATATTGTCGTTTTTTGTGGTGAACCCATCTCTGAGGATAATAACTTTGATACACTTCTCAATCCGACTGTCATCATAGAGGTGCTTTCACCTTCAACTGAAACCTATGATAGAGGAGAAAAATTTGAAGATTATAAGCAGATTGAATCCTTAAAGGAATACGTTCTCGTTTCTCAAGATAAGGTTCTTGTTGAACACTATATTCGTCAAGAAACTGAATGGCTAGAGAGTAAATATAGGGAACTTGATGATGTTGTGCAGCTGCGTTCAATTGAATGTGAGTTACGCATGCGGGACATTTATGCGCGCACCGAATTGGTATTGAACGCGTCTTAATAACCAAAAAGGTATAGCCACATCAATACACATCCCAAATATGTGCTTATTTCATTTCATCTCCGCAAGAACAACACGTTCTATCCCAGCATAATCTTTTATAAACCGATAATTCTGATACGCAGGTTGTTCATCAAGCAGGGTTTTGACCGATTCTGCTTGTTTATCACCAATTTCAAAAATGAGTTTGCCTTCAGGGTGAAGGTAGTTTGGTGCTTCGGCTATCAAACGACGAATGACAGATAAACCATCTTCACCAGCGAAAAGTGCAATGTGTGGCTCATAATCCCGAATATCTGGACATAAGGTGTCACGCTCGTTGGTCATAACATAGGGTGGGTTAGAAACTATCCAATTAAATTGTGGAGATTGTAGCGTTTTAATCGGTTCAAAAAGATCGCCATGCAGAAGATCAATGCGATCAGTACATTCATGCGTATCCCTATTTTTTTCTGCAACTGCTAAAGCATCCTTAGATATATCGGTTGCGATGATTTCCCACTCAGGCTTTTTAACCGCAAGGGCAATTGCTATAACACCACTTCCGGTACCAATCTCCAATAAACGTTGCGGTGTGTCCTTTTTCGTCTTAAGAATTGTTTCCACGATGAATTCCGTCTCTGGACGCGGGATAAGCACTTTTTCATCAACATAGAAATCCAGTGACATGAACTCTTTGTGGTGGGTAAGATAGCTGATCGGGGTGCTTGCAATTCGTTTTTTGATTAACTCTCGGAACACCGTAAGATCGTCTTGAAAGACTGGCATATCAAAGTGGAGGTAGAGTTGTAAACGACTTTTTTTAAGCAGATATCCGAGTAGGACTTCAGCGTCTAATCGTGGATTTGGGATATTATTTTTTTCAAAATAACCTGTTGTCCACTCAAGGAGTTCAAGCACGTGCCAGATTTTGGTAGCCATAAATTCTTATCTGATTTCAGAGAACTCCGTAACGTGAAATAGGAAGGTAGGAAGTAAGAGAATTTAGTTTTGTGGGTTTCTATTTATACACGATATAATATTGATTTTAAAATGAATAAATTGGTTTATATATCTTCATTTTTTAACATTTCAGCTTGATCGGCGGTTGTTAGATTTTCTATAAACGGGTCTAATTGGCCGTCTAAAACACCCTCTAACTGGTGGATACTAAATTGGATTCGATGATCAGTAACCCGTGATTGGGGGAAATTGTAAGTGCGAATTTTCTCGCTCCTATCCCCACTACCTACCATAGATCGACGGGTTTCAGCCCGTTCCTTGTTCAGTTCCGCCTGTTTTCTTTCTTGTAACCGAGCTCGGAGGATTTTCATCGCTTTAGACCGATTTTTGTGCTGTGATTTTTCGTCTTGCTGGGTTACAACAAGGCCTGTTGGAATGTGTGTAATGCGGATAGCAGAATCCGTAGTATTAACGCTCTGTCCGCCGGGACCTGATGATCGGTAGGTATCAATCCGTAATTCAGTCGCTTCATCTATTTTCAAATCAACTTCTTCTGCCTCAGGAAGTACAGCGACCGTAACGGCGGATGTGTGAATTCGCCCGCTCGTTTCGGTTGTAGGAATTCGTTGGACGCGATGGATTCCCCCTTCATATTTGAGAAGGCTATAGGCGGATTTCCCTTCAATCGAAAAAATCACCTCCTTGAATCCTTTTAATCCAGTGGCGTTTGCACTGAGCATTTCGACTTTCCAATTCTTTCTTTCTGCGTATCGGGTGTACATGCGGAATATCTCTGCTGCAAAAAGGCTTGCTTCCTCTCCACCTGTCCCAGCGCGAATTTCAATGATCACATTTTTTTCATCATTAGGGTCTTTTGGGATAAGAAGCATCTTAAGTGTTTCTGTCAACTCGTCTTTTTGCTTCTGGAGATCATCTAACTCCTCTTGTGCTAACGCCAGCATGTCAACGTCACTCTCTTCTGTCAGTAGCGTCTGTGTATCCTCAATTGCAGTTTCCAATTGTTGATAATCTTTATATCCAGACACAATAGGTGAAAGCTCAGCATGTGTCTTTGAAAGTTCCTGCAGGCGTTGTGGATTAGAGATTTGTGCAGGATCGCTTAATGATTTTTCGACATCAATAAATATCTTCTGAATGTCTTTGAGTTTGTCAAACATTTCGATTCCCTTATAGGGCAATTTCATAACCGCACAAGAACGCTGGTTTGAATGACTCGGAAATATAGATTAACCAATATAGTGTTTAGTCAAGTGCTAATTGATGGGTCTTGAAAGTAGTCGGGAATCGGAGTTCCCTCCTACCATAAGCAGTCAATCAGTAGGAGCGATCTCCGAATCGCGACCTACAATAATATGTTGACGAAGCAATAGCGTTGTTATGATTTTTCTGTGATCCCATAACGACGACGGAAGCTCTCCACGCGTCCCGCAGTGTCAATAAAACGGGTTTGTTGACCTGTATAGAACGGATGGCACTTTGCACAAACATCTACACGCATATCTGATTGGATTGTAACTGTTTGATATGTAGCACCACACACGCAGTTGATAGTGCATTCGGTTGTTTCTGGATGGATTTCAGGTTTCATAAATTACTCCTTATTCATCACTGTATTTGGGTGTTGGTATCAATAATATGAGAGCGCTCATTTTGAGTTCCGCAACCAACACAATTAGTTTTAAGAATAGAATCTTTGTCTCCATCAGGCTAAGATATCTGATAATTTAAAGTGAGACAGGAAGTCCTTCTCATTTTGCTGTTCTGGAAGATTGTGAGGACTGTGTGCTTTTTTGTCCAGCATCTTCAACCATCTTTTCAAGAAATTCTTCATTTGATTTAGTCTTACTAAGATGCTTAATCAAAAATTGCATTGAATCAGCGATGCTCATTTGGCTGGTCAATTTTCGTAAAATCCAAACTTTGTTAAGCACATCCGGTTTTAACAATAGTTCTTCACGACGGGTTTTTGATGTTTCAATGTTGATAGTTGGAAAAATCCGCAGTTCTAACAGCGTACGATCCATGTGAATTTCCATATTCGCTGTGCCTTTGAATTCTTCATAAATATAAGTGTCAGAACGGCTTTCAGTGTCAACAAGAACAGAAGCGATGATTGTTAAACTACCGCCTTCTTCAAATTTACGTGCAGCGCCACAGAATTTGCGGGGTTCTACAATCGCCATTGCATCTAACCCACCCGAAAGAGTTCTCCCGCTATGGGGTGCTGTCATATTGTGTGCCCTTGCAAGACGCGTCATACTATCAAGTAAGATCACAACATCTTTTCCACATTCGACCATGCGTTTTGCTTTTTCGATCGCCATTTCTGCTACTTGGATATGTCGTTCTGGATGTTCATCAAAAGTAGAACTAATGACTTCACCTTTAACTGTCCGGACGACATCAGTGACTTCCTCTGGTCGTTCATCAATTAACAAAAATATGAGTGAAACTTCCGGATGATTCGCTTCAATACCACAGGCGATGTTTTTGAGAAGTGTTGTTTTTCCACTAAAAGGAGGGGCAACTATTAAGCCTCGCTGACCTTTGCCGATAGGTGCCATGAGGTCAATGATACGCGTTCCAAATTCAGAAGTATTGTGTTCCAATTTTAACTGTTCATAAGGAAAAACTGGCATGGGAGTATCGAAGGAGGTTCGCGTTTTGACCGATTCAGGTGGTTCACCGTTGACTTTCTCTATTTGTAACAAAGCGAAGTAACGTTCTGTTTTGTTCTCCGATTTCTTAGGTGGACGGATCAAACCTTCAACAACGTGTCCGGTCTGCAATCCGAATAAGCGAATCTGTGAATGAGAAACATAAATGTCTTCATCACTCTGCAAATAATTGGAACGTGGAGATCGAAGAAAACCGATGTTCTGATCTCGGTCATTTATGATTTGCAACACGCCTTTTCCGTAAAGGGGAATATTTTTTTCTGCGGCCTCACCAAGGATTCGAGTAATGAGTTCATCTTTACGCAATCCATTACTGTCTTCTATGCCGTAGGATTGTGCCATGGTATTTAAGGCCGAAATCTCCATTTCTTGGAGCTTGCCAATGTCCAAGCTCTCCATAGTTTTCATACTCCTCAGTAATACCTATCTCGCTTTAACCATATTAGAGACGCGGACACTGCTGAGTCGGCGTAGAATCGCTAAAACGGAATCAGGTGAATACTTGTGAATCTGACAGAATCTGCGAGATACCGCAGAACTATCTTAGTGGCTAAATAAATATATACCGGATTATGATGCCGGAGTGAATATAGTATTTAAACAGTAAATGTATTATTAGAACGTTTTATACGTCGCAACACGAATTTTATCATGTCCCGCGGGTAACAAAGCCAGCAATCGCACCCAATATACATTCTGGAGGGTACTTGTCTGACAAAATGTAGATTTAGTTTATTTTTGGGGTCCGTATGAAAGCGTTGGCAGGAATTTGACATCCTTTTGTGTTGGGACCGAATGCTTGATCCATTGATTTTGAATCATCTCAATGTATATTATACATGATAAACTTTTAAACGTCAAGTTTTTCTGAAAAAAGTTGTATAAAGGGAAATTATCTGGACAGAACTATGATGTAATATGTTACACCCCTATGTTAAGTACGTTTTAAGCGTACTTAACATAGGAAAAGGTGTTTTCGTTGCAGGTTTTCGTTTTCATAGTAATAAGCGAAACTTTTTTTACTCGTCATTCGCCTTTAAAGGTTTTAGCCTGCGGATCACTTTAGCATTGTACCTGTCTTTTTCCAAGTAGTTTTCCCAGAGCGCGATCGCCTCATCATTGTATCCTTTAGAAACGTAGTAATCCCCAAGTGCTATAACAGGTATATCTAAGCGTGGGTCTTTTTCTATAGATTCTTTGAAAGCATCAACCGCTACTTTTTCGTCACCTTTGAGTAAGGCAATTTCACCTTTTGCGTATAGAAGCAAAGGGTGCTCAGGATATTCTCCTGCCAAAGTATCAATCAAGGTTTGTGCATCCGTTTCTCTGCCCTGCTTGAAGATTGAAAGCGCAGCAAGAATAGTTCCGTAATTGTAT
>JAPPMR010000820.1:0-10057 GCA_028818995.1 Candidatus Poribacteria bacterium
TACGACATCAACTCTCTAATCCTTCAATAATCTTCAAGACTGCGTAAGTCCTGTATATGATAAGATAAAGACATATTGGAAGTATCTGATAACGCCAAGACCGAAATATAGGCAAAAAGCGAATGAGTTGTAGGTCGGGTAGAGCTTGCGAAACCCGACATGTTGGGACTAAAACACTATTTTCAAAACTTGCTTGAGCCGTTCCTGCGATTTCCTTGTGAACCCACAAGGTTTGCCTTGAAACCTTGATATTGTCGGGTTTCGCTCCGCTCTACCCGACCTACAAACTTCAGATTTTATGAGAGACCAATATCTACTCAGAATTAAAACGTTATAATGCCTAATGTTGGAGGTCAAAAAATAATGAGTCGTGTAAAGATCGGTGTTATTGGGTGTGGCGCAATTGCACAGGTTCACCATTTGCCGAACCTAAATCAACTTCACCGTGAATTTGATGTTCAGGTTGTTTGTGACTTATCGCTGGGTGCCGCGGAAGCAGCTGCCAAAAGATTCAACGTCCCCCAATTTGTAACAGATTATACCAAACTTTTAGACAGTGATATTGATGCCGTGCTGCTATGTCATGGAGATCCAAAAACGGAAGTTGCACTCGCTGCTTTTGAGGCGGGAAAACATGTCTTTATTGAAAAACCTGTCTGTTTTTCCTTGCAAGAGATTGATTCAATGATAGCAGCACAAAAGAAAGCGGGTAAAGTCGCACAAGCGGGATATATGAAGGTGCATGATCCCGCTTTTCAACTCGCAAAGCATGAAGTTGAAACAATGGAAAGTTATCGGTTTGTTCAGATAAATCACTTGCACCCGAACAACCGATTGCATCTTAGCCAATTTGACGTAGAGCGTTTTGACGATGTGCCACCAGATGCGTTTGCACCTGCACATGCTGCGCGTGAATCAGCATTATCTGATGCAATAGGGGATGTATCACCTGAGGCACAACGTGCATTCTTCCTACTTTCTGGGAGTATGATACACGACATTTATAGCTTACGGGTGATGTTGGGTTCACCGAGTGAAGTTATAAGTGCTGAAGTATGGTCTGGTGGACAAGGTGTTAGTATTGTTTTTGGTTTTCCGAACGGTGCTCGTTGCATCGCAACTTGGGTGGATCTGCCTGACCTTTGGGACTTTAGAGAAACTTTAGAAATCTACGGGGATAATAAACGCGTGCTGGTGTCGTATCCTACCGGTTTTTCACGAGGCATTTTGTCAGAGGTAACAATCCATGGCATAGACTTTGATGGGACAACCTACAGTAAAACGCCAGCGATTGAATGGGAGAGCGCGTTTGTGCGGGAGTTGCGTCATTTTCACGCATGTATTACGGAAGATGAAACGTGTTATACTTCTCTTGAGTCTGCACGGGATGATATTGAACTGATTATAAACATTGTCAAATGCTATGTGAATGGTAAACCAGTTAAATGTGGATAGATGATGGAAGAAGTCCAACAGATTGATAAACAAAAAATCGGGTTTACAAAACCCTCCTACAAGAAAATTCTTTATTTAATTTGATAGTGTAAAAGTATGGGCAGATCCATGGACCTGCCCATACATAGATTAGATGTGAGTTTAGGTTATTCCACCTTCGGTTCAGTCTCAGCTTCTGGTTCAACTTCAACTACCGCAGGGAGAACTTCTATTTCCACATCAGTATCGCCAGTCACTATAAAGCGATGAACAACCAATGCAGTTCCAGTGATAGGTATCGGACGTGGAGTTGGTGCCAGTTCCTCCATCAACTCTTCTTCATCAATCATTTCAATCATTTCACCATCTTCTGGTGCCACTTCTTCGTCTGCTACTTCACCATTTTCTGATGGAAGTTCTCCATCTTCAGGTGGGGTATCAAATAAGTCTGCGAAAAGTGCTTCAAAGAAGTCATTGAAAAATGCCTCTAAAACAGGGTCTATTTCTTCAGGCTCCTCCTGCAATGTAACAAGCGTCACCAGGACTAATCCTTTATCAAACTGCCTATCCCTCAGTTGTCCGATCAATTCATCTAAATTTTCTGGCGGTGGCGCGAATGGATTACTGAACGGATTAAAGCCATATTCAGTTACGGCAGCTATAGATATACTTGCTGGTCCAGGAATGAAATTCTCAGGAATCTGAAGTTTCACTTCTCTGTACATCTTGCGGTTTCTTCCGGCAGCACTCCAGTGCGGCAGCATCTCAACAACGAAAGTCGCTTCTTCACCTTGCATAACGTCCCCTATGACATGTATATCAGTAATCTCTGTATGGAGAATGTTCGGAATGTCAATGAGAGAGATGTTAATTTCGTCTATAGTAGCCCTACCGGCACCATTTGCAAGAATATGGGTGAATGACTGAACAATTATATCCATGTTTCCCAGTACCGCTTCAAACGGATCTGGTGAAATGGATCTGAAAGATTCTGTATAGACGTTATCAGTCTCTTTAAAACTAATCGCAACGTTCGCTTCAATAGTACTTGCACTAATCTCACTACGAATTGCATCCAATGTTGTAGCAGCGACAACCGGTATTGCCCATTCTTGTCCGTAAGCCACTTTGTGTTGTGTTTGAATTGGCTCCTGACTATTGACTGGTTGATAGGTAACAGTTACAGGAATCATTGGAGGTAATTTGCCAAGTTCGCCAACAATTCCAGCTCTGAGGTCTTTCGTTACTGTGCCGATCGGATTTCCATAAGCACTTGCAGATTTATATGCAATTTCTGCATTTGGAACGATTCCATCTACGACAGCTCTGTATACAGGCAATGACGCTTTTCCATCACGGAACATTTCATGACCGAACGCAACAAATTTATCGCCATAAACCTGTGTCACAGTCCCAAAACCTATACTGTTGACAATATCACCCGTTACAAGAGCGACACCAATCATGTCCCCTGCTGAAAGAATAGAGGATGCATTGGCTGGAGGTGCTCCTGGCGCTCCACCGATACGGGAAAAGAATTCAACATTATTAAAGCGCGTATCGGCAAGGTGTGAAGAGAGTTGTTGGAGCCTATTAGAATCAACTCCAGAAATTGTAATAGGTGTTTTCACTGCGGTATAGGTGGCGTTAACGACAGCACCGGGGGCAGCGGGTGGATTCAGGAATTCACCAAATGTAATATGATCAAGTGTTGCTTCCATTGCATCAATGGGTGTAACCCAGAATCGATGTGGTGCTTCTGCCCATGCCTCACCATACGCAAGCGCGCCAAAAACCCGTCCAGAAGTGCCAACTGGGCTTCCGGACATGCCTTGCGCAAGACCGCCCATTGCAGTCACTGCTTCATCTGTCAACACACATTCATAAAGAGGAAATCCAAACCTGGAGGGTTGAACTCTGCGAAATTCAGCCTCAACAATTACCTTACTTGTGCCTTCAATAGCAGTAATAATTTCAATTGGGGTTTTTGTCGCAAGTCTGCGAACTTCATCTTCATACATACTTTCGAGTTTAACTTCACCTACTATTGGTGCAGCGATGAACCCATCTGTGGCATCAGCAATTGCTGGATTTTCAATTTGTGCTTGCTCCTCATCAGAGGAACAACTCAACTGGCATAGAATCACAATAGCGATTCCTGCTAAAACAAAAAAACGTTTCACTATATGTCTCTCCTAACTAAGATTTCTATCTGTTTTCTAAATTTTTAAACTTGATATTGAATATGGCCAATTAGAGTCTACTCTATGACTAAAAATTCGGCTTTTTCGAATTTGAGATAATTTCTAACGGTTTCTCTGTGTTTAGGTTTTAACCATCATTTGTAACGTTTACAGTAGAAATTCAGAATAGTCATAATTAGCACAATATTAAATATCTACTATCTTGAAAATTATACTCTATACAATATGGTTTTGCAAGGAAAAGAGCGGAATATTTGAGGGAATTCAATAAAGAGAAGAAATGGGGAGTCGTGGGGTTTGTAATAACTCACCCCATAGGTGTAAAGTTAAGAAAATATATGAGTCATTATGACCCTTCTCAATATCTATTGTTATTGGGATTGTCTACTCTTCAGTCCTGTAAGGACGATATGTTTATAGATCACGGTCAAACAAGGTCTCTTAGTCCCGTGAATCAACGCCAAATACGCGTATGGTATTTGGGCGGGGACGATATGTTTTGAAGCACATCAACATAAATATGCCGTTCCTACGGAACTCAAGAGGGTTGGTCTACATCTTTTCTATAAACATATCGTTCCTACGGAACTAAATATGGGACAGTCTCAATCATAGGGGTGTTAAACATTGTTAGAAAAATATATATATTTCCTTAAGTTTACACCTATGAGTTTGTAATAACTCACCCCACGAAAAACGAAGATATAGATGGGACTACCATGCCACCCAACCACCATCAACAGCGATGGTTTGTCCAGTGACCCAATTTGCTGCATCCGAGGCTAAGAACAACACAGCACCAACAACTTCTTCTACTTCACCGACTCGCCCCATAGGTATACGGCGGACGACATCTTCATAAAATTCCTTCCGTTGCAGCAGAACATCCGCAAGTGGGGTGCGTGTAAACGCTGGAGCAACAGCATTTACGGTAACGTTGTGAGGTGCCCATTCAACAGCAAGTCCCTTGGTTAATAAAACAACGCCACCTTTGCTACCGGAATAGGCAGTTCGTAGAGGTCCACCGACTAAACCCATAGTAGAAGAGATGTTGATTATCTTGCCGCTCTCTCGCTCAATCATCGGTTTGACAAGCGTTTGCGTCAAAAAGAATAGTCCTTTTAGGTTGAGATCGTAGATTGCATCCCAATCCTCTTCAGTCAGTTCTAACGCAGGTTTTGGGCGATTTGTTCCAGCGTTATTGACAAGGACATCAACCTTGCCCCATACGTCAATAGCGGCTTGCGCGCCTTCCGCAACTGACTTCATGTCGCTTACATCAAACACAACCGGTTCCGCTTCTCCACCGTTTGCGCGAATCTCTTCCGCAACCTCGTTAAGATCAGAGCGTGTTCGGCTATTTAAAATAACTTTTGCACCCATCTGTGCGGCAGCGAGGGCGATACCTCTGCCAATACCTTTGCCGGAACCAGTAATTAACATTACCTTTTCATTTAATTCAAATCCTGGAAATGCCATAAATTTCCTCCTTTTGTCTAAGACTAATAGTTTTCCAAACAGAATTTGCTTATCTACTTGCTAATTTTAGTGTGTTTTCTAACAGCATTGCTCGTGTCAGCGGACCTACACCTCCTGGAACCGGTGTAATAAACCCCGCAATCTCTTTGACTTCCTCAAATTTAACGTCACCGACAAGACGATTATCAACTGAATTGATACCGACATCAATGACGGTTGCCCCCCGTTTGACCATATCCGCTGTGATGAATTCCGGCTTTCCAACAGCTGCTACAAGAATATCTGCGTGCTTTGTTACCTCGGCGATATTTTGGGTGCGTGAATGACAGTAAGTGACAGTAGCGTTACGGTTGAGAAGCATTACACCGACAGGCTTCCCGACAAGATGACTTCTACCGACACAGACTGCATGTTTTCCTTCAATTGGTTCGTCAGTTAATTCAATAAGACGTATAATTCCTGTGGGTGTACACGGTGTAATCGTCTCTCGATTGATAAATAGATTACCTAAACTGAGAGGCGTTAATCCGTCTACATCCTTATCAGGCGAGATTGCATCTATGATGGTCTGTTCGTCAATTGCCTCTGGCAACGGCATTTGCACTAAAATACCGTGTATATCTTGGCGTGCGTTTAATTTCGTTACTTTATCAATAAGTGTCTGCTGAGTAATGTCCGCGGGGAGTCGGTGAACTTCTGAATGGAAATGTACCTTTTCACAATCGCGTTGTTTGTGTTTGATGTAGATCGTAGAAGCCGGATCATCACCGACTTGGACGACAGCGAGTCCCGGTGTAAAGGAAAGTTTTTTGAGTTTTTTTCTAATTTGGCTGCGGATACGCTGAGCGAGGCGAGTACCATTAAGGATTTCGGCTGACAAATGCCTTTTCCTCCCAGTCTAAGAGTGCTTGAAAGAATTTGGCTATCGAATTAAGTAGAACGCATTTACAAGCAAGTTGTCTAATCTTTTGTAAGGTATAAGGTAATAATAACAGATAACTTCGTTTTTGTCTATAAATTAATTGTGCTTCCACCTATAATGGAACGCAAAACAGTGTCTATTTCATAGAGAAAAGTCGCCCAAACTAAGAAAGGAGCATGTAAAATGAAAAAGTATGTCATTCCAACTTGTGTGGTCATTTGCGTAATAGGAATATTCGCTGTATGGTATTTCGGATATCAGAGTACCGACTCGGAAGGACTCAAAGGTGAATCTAAGGATAGTTTGCCAATAGAAAACCATCCCCAGGAAGAATCATCTGTTTCTGAGCCGACACAGAAAACAGGCAAGGATGATAAGGTAAGAGTGATAGAAACCAAAGGAGATAACTCAAGTCTCGAAAAGGTCAACCCCGCTGGTAGTACAAATAAAAATGCTGTTTTAGAAGGTCAAAAGGAGCATCAACAATCACCCTCTGCTGAAGATGTAGCAGGTGCTGCTTTTGAGGCATACGCGAAGTCTGAGATAGTACACAAATCCGCTATTAGTAAATTCAAGGAAGCATTGGAATCTGGCGATTCAGCCTCTTTAGAAGCAGCAACGGATGCTCTTAAGAACGCCAGGTTAAACAGGGAAGAAGCACTTCAAAATCTCGCCCCTTATTCTGAAGCAGCAGCAGAGATATTAGCTGCAGATGAGGCTCGCTCAGCAGAAGTAGAAAAAATAATGGAAGGGATGAGAGCTGAAGATAAAAAACGGTCTGCCGAAAGGAGAAAGCAGATTTTGTTGGAAGGGTTCAAAAGACTTTCACCAGAGCAACAGCGGACTTTATTGGATAAGTTTCCAGAGTTAAGAGAACTACTTAATGAAAATTAACACTAACGTGAATTTGAAAAATACCATTAGATCAGAAGAACAACATGAAACCCGACATGAACAAAACGTGTCGGGTGTCGCTGCGCTCTACCCGACCTACGATGTAAACTCTCTGTAACACTCATCAACTGACAATTCATAAAACTAAATAACCCTGTTTCAAAGCTAAACTATTTGGTTTGTAGTTCTTGTAGGTTGGGTTGAACCGCAGGTGAAACCCAACCTACAAGAATGAAGCTTAAGAATTCTCTCTTTGAGAATAGGTTTCCCACAACCCTTTCGGATTTTCAACAGAAAGACCTACGTTGCCACATTCACCACAAACAGTTGCTCTTAACGCTTCCCTATGAGACTGCTTGAAAATTAAGGCATCAGGATTCCCCTGTACTTCAACTTCTAAGTCTTGTCCTAATCCCCGTTCATAGCGATCCCGAATTCGCAAGTTGGGCATGATATTTTCAGAATCGCACCGTGGACATTTCATTGTAGCCATCTGATTGGTCTCCTTATCTCAATATTTGATTAACAGTATTTTTTTAATTCAATTGATGGCATTGCCAGATACGTCCTTTTTCCAACGTTCCAGTGGATGCTCGCGTGGTGTCAATGGCATATACACGCGACCCTTTTGCCGATGTGATTCCCACGTAGTATGAATCATCTCAAGACAATCACGTCCATCTCTACCACTCGCGAAAGGGTCTCGATCTTCTTCAATCGCTTCAATAAGATCGCGCAACATAAGACGTTGCAAAAGCAGTCGTATGGAACCTTTATCACGCGGATTTCCATTCTCGTCAAGGTCCTCTTCAGGTAAATGAATCTGTTCCCATGCTTGTCCGGGTGTTTGGTGTTGTCCTCTATGGATGAACATTGTTGTGCCAACGCTCTCTCGGATAGCGATACGTCCTTCAGTGCCGATAATATCTATGCCATAGGCGTTATCATTGGTTTGGGGTTGCGCGAGAAATTGCACATCTGCATGGATGCCGTTCTTGAAACGAAAGGATGCATGTCCGCGTTCTCCAAGCACGAGACCAGCATCTCGATCATGAGGGTGAACCTCTTGTGTATGTTTGATGTCGTCAACGACAGATTCGCGTCCATCCATCTGCACAAGGTGCGCGTGTGTCCACTCCACATCTCCACCAAAAAGGCGTATCCAATCGTAGAGATGTGTTCCCATTTCCATTAGTGAGTTGCCGACTTTACGTCCACCTTTGTCGGTTGCCTTCATCAAGACAACATCGCCTATTTCCCCCTTTTCAATCAGCGAAAGGACATATCGGTTATAAGGACTGGCGCGTTTGATATGGTTAATGGCAAACTTGACGTTGTGTTTATCGCAGGTTTCTACCATTTCATCGGCTTGAATCAAGTTGAGCGCAATCGGTTTTTCACAGAAGATGTGAATGCCTCGTTGTGCAGCAGCAATTGTTGGTGGGTAGTGCATCGGTGCTTGCGTTGGCACAATAACAATGTCCGGTTTCTGCTCATCAAGCATCTTTTCATAATCGTCATAGATGGCTTTGATGCCGAATCGTTCACCCCATGCTTTCGCTCGTTCAGGATTGATTTCTGCGCCCGCGATGAGTTCACAGTCCGTCTCTAACTTTGCCGCTTGGGCATGGTGACCTCCCATACCACCTAAACCGATTATCGCAATGCGGTATTTTTTCATGCATGTCTCCGAAGTTGACCAGAAAAATTCTCGTTTGCGTCTATCATAGCAACATCAAAACGAAAGTGCAATAAAAAACGGCACGGTTTTACAACCGCACCGATATTAACATTGAAGCCTGGATTTGTAAAGTTACTTGCTTTTCACAATTGCCCAAGTGGTTGTCAACTTATTGGAATCAGGACTAACATCGTAAACACCCTCAGTGTCCAAAGCGATACCACGAACAGTATTTAATCCTGTAAGAATAGTTGTAACATTAGAACCATCAAGGTTTGCTCTTCGGATCTTACTTTTATGTATTATTTTACCATTATGCTTTTGTGTATCCCTTTCCACCCAATACATTTTATGCGAATGGAGGTCTAATGCAATATTATTTAGATAACTCAATTCTTCTAATATGGTTTCCTTATTATTGCCATCAAGTGATGTCCTTCTAATCTGCCCATGGGAGATGCGGGTCGAATACATCTTGCGGTTCTGTAAGTCAAGTGCAATTTTGTCATGATGTATCATATTAAGAGGAAGATTCTCATAATTTGATCCGTCCATATCCACACGGGCGATATTGTCATTTAAAGAATCTTGAAAATATATCTTACCTGCTTTCACATCAAGTTGAATGTCTTCCGCATCCACTCTTATATTAAAAACACCACCATCCACAGGCAATATTGTTATATCTTCAATATTAGATCCATCGAAATCCGCCCGTGTCATTCCCCATGGTGCCCACATATTACCCCAATATATCTTTTTAGCACTTGTGTCCAATGTGATCGTGATTGGAGAATGTATCCGCTCAACTTTATCCGCATTTAAAGCTTGTGGATCGTAGATAGTTTCAACTCCCGTTCCATCAAGGTTTGCCCGTTTGATGCTATGTCCCCAGCCAATCCAGTACATCTTACGGTTGTTTAGGTCCAAAGCGATATCTTGATGCCATTTCAATTCTGTTAGAATGTCTTCTACATTGGAGCCATCAAGGTTTGCCCGTCGGATTTTATCTGTTTCTGTCCAATATATTTTGGCACTTCCTTGACCGTAACTTATACTTTGGACAACAGAAGTCAGCAAAATTGCAACCAAAATAAACCCTTTCCATTTTCGTGTCAAAGTCTGATTTTTCATGACAATCCTCTTCTTTGTAAACATTATTGACTTTTTACATTTGCCCAAGTCGTTGTCAACATACTTGTATCGGGGGTAACATCATAAATTCCTTCAAGGTCTAAAGCGATACCAGATGGACGATCCAATCCGGTAAGAATACCTGTGACGTTAGACCCATCAAGATTAGCGCGTTGTATTTTACCTGCGGAAGTTTCCCCGTCCCAATCCCAATCTACCCAGTATATTTTACGAGAGCGCCTATCCAATTCTATACCGCGCGGAGATTTTAATCCTGTAACTATGTCCTTAACATTTCGTCCATTAAGA
>JAPPMR010000820.1:10067-20983 GCA_028818995.1 Candidatus Poribacteria bacterium
TTGTATTTTACCTGTAGCAGCGTTTGACCAGTACATCTGACGCGCTTGTATGTCCAGTGCTAAACCATATCCCCCTTTGTTTTTAATAACGAGGTCTTCAGCGTCAGTTCCATCAAGGTTCGCCCGTGCTATTTTTTGTCCAAATACATCAGTCCAATATAACTTACCTGCTTTCAAGTCCAATTTTATGTTCTGCGCTGAAACCAATTGATCAATGAACATATTTCGTGGTAAAAACAATTCTTTAATAGTGAGATTTTCCACATCAGTTCCATCAAGGTTTGCTCGCTGAATTATGTCTAAGCACCAGTTTCCCCAGTAAATTTTTTCTGAATTAACGTCTATTGAGAGACCGCGTAAGTCATTCTTTACGACAATATCCTCAACATTTGTTCCATCAAGGTTCGCCCGCTGAATTTTAGCTGTAGTTCGGTCCACCCAGTACATCTTTTCGCTTGAGAGATCTAAAGCGATATCCACCGGCCCATACAGTCCAGTTACAATATCTTCTGCACCAGTTCCATTAAGGTTTGCCCGTCTGATTTTTCCTGTATTTGATCTCAAATTCCATGCTGATTCTGTCCAGTATATTTTGCCCCTTCCTTGTCCGTAACTTATACTTTGAATGACAAAAACTAACAGAACTGCAACTAAAATGAACAGGATCCGCTTTTGTGCAAAAACTCGATTTTTCATGTCATAGACTCCTTCTTTCAAAACCCGTTTATGTAGTTGTAAAGTTATCTTATGCGTTAACAGAGTTACCATAAATTACTATTTTTACGTTTGCCCAAGTCGTTGTTAACTTTAAAAACCCATCATCGCTCGGACATACGTTATATTACTCGTTGTCCGCTGGAACAGATGCGTAGTTCTACGGTAGCCTGCAAGAATGACAATATGGAATCCGAGTCGTTCACCTTTGTTAATGGCTTGGATTTCAAAAATACGAGTCCGCAGGTCAGGGCGGAATAGATTTGGAACGTTAACGTCAGCTGTAAAATTGCGCAGATAGTTCTTGAAGTTTTTATCCCGGTTAGTAAACTTTCTATATTGGAATCCACCAAGGACTTTGGTTCTCTGTGTAAACCGATAATCAAGGCGGAAACCGAGAATATCCTCGCGGCTTCGACGATTGAATCGCAAATATTCAACGGGCTGATCGTCGGTCGGGAGAAACAAGTCAGGGTTGAGTGTTTTTGGGATTTCATCGGCAGTTCGGTCAAAAGCGCGATCCCAGACGTACTTCACCATAGGCGTTAGCACTAAATCATCACTAAATTTGTTAGCAAAAGGGATTTTGTTGGCAAAAGGGAGAACCGCAAATGGGATTTCGTAACTCGCCTTCAGAATGGTTAGTTGATTACGAATGTTTCGTTCGGGGTAACGTCGTGTTTTCCAGTTTCCAGCATTATAGATTAAACCGGTATCAGAAGGATCAAGCGCGTTAATCCCATGATCAGGGTAGAACGGGTATGCGCGGCTTTCTCCAGAGCTCCGAACCTGCTCAATGGGTACCATAAAGTCAACGCGTTCATCGGCTTCAAAGATCTCTGATACGGGGTCGTATTCAACATCTGCGAAAAGTGCCCTTTCTACATCTTGTTCAAGTTGTTTTTGCATGACAACCAGACATTTTGCTTCAAGTGTTAGGTTTTTCACTCCGGTATAGAGGCATTGAAGCGTTGTTGTATTCAACCGTGCGTTGTAAAAATCAAGTTCGTCATTAATATGGATCGGTTCCAATTCTCCAACAGGCAAGGTAATTGTATAGTCTGGAATATTATCTCTCATTCGGACATATTGATTTTGGAAAAGAATGCTACCAAAATCAGGAATGTCGCGTTGATAAGTGAGATATATGTATTTGGAGTTATTTTTGCGCCTACTTGAAATTTCGCTTTCGTTTAACCAGCCAACTCGGACAGTGAGATTATCAAGCAAGTCATATTCTGCTTTGAGGTGGTAACCTTGACGATCTATGCCATATTCGTATTGTGGTTCAAAATCATCCTCAATTGAATCAATAGTGCCGTTATTATTTAGATCAATAAGGTTGGTAAATACAGGCGGGTCAGCATAAAAAATAAGAAAATCTTCTTGATAGTCAAATATTCCGTTCTGATCTCGGTCATCAGCGCGTGGAATTACGCCATCCAAGTCATCATCATCAGGCCAATCATCGCCATCATCGTCATCTTCAATAAGGGTGTAATTGACAGCATCCCATGGAATCTGTTCTTCTGGAATTTCATCTTCTTCAGGTCTATTGAATTGCCCTCTTTCAAGTCTGAAGATTTCCCCACGGTTCGGATGTGCCCCGAAATTCATATAGTTGGTTGTGTAGCCTGGGTCAATATGATATAAAACACCTTCTAAATGGAGTTTCTCAAAACGTGACTCAAGTTGGACGAACCATGCTTTTTCTCTACCGAGTTTTCCGTTGCCATCTTCATCTGTTCCGTCACCTCCTAAAAAAGCCTCAAAACGTTCACCCTCGGTTTCCGAATAGGTGGGGATTCCATTTGCGTCTACAGGAAGTTTAGTTCTGAAATCAATTGAGACACCGGATGGTTCCTCACCATTGGGGGTTTTAACAATAGTTTCGATCCGACTAAATCCTACCTTGTCTTTTGGGATAGTCGGATACTGTTTATACTTACCATTTATAGAGTATTGTGCCCTGACGCGAACATTGCCGATAGTTCCTTCAAGGTCAATTCCGTAGAGCGCAGCAGCGCGTGCGGCACCATAACGGTATCGGACTTTCCGAGGCCTTCCTTCTCCTTTCCATTCACTGGGATTGTCTCTAAGTTTTTTCCTATTTTGTGTGTAATCTGGAGATTGCCCGTAATTCCCCGGTGCCTGTATTATGTCGCGATATGGCATCTGAATGTGACCATCTTCAGTTTTAATCCACTCTTGTAGTTCAGGGTTTGACGATGCCTGATTTGCTCTACTAAAACCGATAACTGCTATATTATAATCGCCCGCAACAATCATATCAAATACAACAGATTTGACTGTTCTCGGATCAATGTTTATCTTTTCATCCGTAAGGTTAAGGTCATATTTCATTTTATTGAAACCGTTGACAATTTTCCACTTTCCGTCAACGGAATCACGTATCTCAGATGGACCGCCAGCATGATTGACCGGAACAAGTTGATTAGCATAGATTTCAAATTGGTGAGTCTGCTCAGGTAGAAGATCGGGTTCAATACCTTCTTCTATATCTTGAGGGATTAATTCTTCAAGTTCTTGTGTTACAATCGTAATCTTCATGCTTTTAAATGCTGCACCGACACCATCTTGGATATGATTGTTGTGTAAGTTAGGATCGTAATTATTAAAATTAGTAAATGCTTTGATGTGATTATCCTCAGGCGAGTCATCACGAAAAACGACAGAGATCGTTTCAGGAGGTGTATTGGGAACGGTTCCCATTAATGAATTTATTGTGCGTTCCGGGTGTTCTTTATGTAAATTTACATAGGTATATCCGACTCGGAAATTTTCACCTAAAAGTCCCTGTCCGCGAAAACCGATGAGCCGTGCGTTTTCAATGTTTCTGACACCGGACAATCTGTTCAACCCGTTTCGGCGTCCAAGTTCCCCACCGATTTGTTGCGCGGGGGGATCATCTGTTATTCTAACAGGATTTGAAATACGGGAATGGAGGATGGTAAAAAGATGATGTTCTTGGGCAAAAGAGATATCCCAGCGAAGTCCATCGAACTCTGTTTTATATATAATATATCGGTTTGGGAACAGGGTTGCAGGTTTAAGTCGTAGGTGATCACCTATAGCAAACTCAGTATGCCTACCGAGAAAGGTTTCTTCAACCAGGATGGTACGGTCCAATTGCGCTGTGAAACGTAGACTATCAAGCTGGCCTGACCAACCGACAATTAATTTACCGTTTTGATCAAAGTTTTTCTGATCGACGTATTTATTGAGTTCGTTACCTTCCAAAATCCTTTTACCATACAAGTCATAGAAGACTTGTGGTTCTTCTTCTAATTGGAATCTGTTTGAGAATTTGGCCTCACTTTCAATGGCAGGCAAGAGGGGTTCATGAGGTCCGAGACTGTCCGCACCACAGCCATAGAACACAGCCGTACTAAGAATGAAAGTCGCTACAAGGAGAGAATAAATCGCTCGTTTTAACTTATTCATTGGTTTGTTCCTTCTTAGGGATGAAAGAACCGTGGCCTAACAGATTCCGATACTAATCAAACTCTATCGATCACGTGTTAATACTGGAATTAGAGCAATTTTTGTGCCAAAGACAATTGACGGAAGAAACGCAGAAATACTATATGAGGTGGGATTGAATACGAATTGCCTGCACAAGAACGTGCAACGCACCTGACATTGCACGATTTTGGGCATTCACTAACCACAACCATTAATTCCCTATCAATAAAACAGGTAAGGTGGTAACTAATGCCAGCAAAAGGTTAGAATGCTGACAAACCGTCTCATTTCTGAATTAACATTTTGCGTGTGGCAGAGAAATCTCCAGCGTTAATAGTATAGAGATAGACACCACTACTGACTGGTTCCCCTGCGTCATTTCGTCCATCCCAATGAACTGCCTGCGAATGTGAGGAATAATCTCCTGCAGACATTATTCCCGGTGATAGTGAGCGGACCAACTTACCCGTTGAGGTATAGATGCGGATTGTGACATGGCTCTTGTCCGCAAGTCGGAACGGAATCCATGTTTCAGGATTAAATGGATTAGGAAAGTTCTGCAGCAGTTGGTTCCGTTTTATTTCTCCGAGTGTAACAAACTGTTTACCTTTAGGTTCAACAGCGGTAGGTTGAGGCTGGAAAGGTAAGAGTTGTGTTGCATCCCATATATGAATCTGCCCCGAGTCATTGTACGATGCCAGAACTGTTCCATTCTTACTAAGGTCAAAGAAATTAGAGATAGTAGGATGGTCAATCTGAACATCTGCCTGCCAGTCCAAGATTTGTAGGTTGTCATCTTTTTCAGTGAACAGGTGTTGACCATCGGGACTAAAGTGTAGATATAGACCCCGTTCTGAAGACTTCAATAGTTGAGGTAGATTCGGATCAAGCCTCCAGATTTGGATTGCATCAATGCTGTTTACAGCTAATACAGTTGAGTCATCCTCGTTAGATATGAAGGTAGGGCGAGAATGTGAACTGCTGCGAAGTTCTGGCACTTGCCATGCATATTGAAAATGGAAGGTATCTCCCTCGCGTTTCCATAGTAGAATCCAATATTCTCGTATATGGTTTCTGCTGATGCCAGCTGTAGCTGCCAAATACTTGTCGTTTTCACTAAATATAAAATGTGAACCGAGATTGACATTAGGTGCCTCTCCTGTTGAAACGTGCTGAATTTCAGCAGGATTATGCACATTGTAGAGACGAACATGTCTACTACCGCGTACTGCAACCCATTTCCCTGTCGAACTAAAAGCAACATCAGAATGTCCATAACCGTATTGGAATTGGATAACCACATTTCCTGTCTGTAGATCGCGCACTTCTATCCATGGGTCACGTCCAACTGCAAGTTTTCGTCCGTCAGGAGAGATTGCAAATTCTCGAAAAAGACTGTTTTCAGAAGAAGCAAATAGACGCATCTGCTGTGTAGAAATGTCCCATGCTTTTATTGCGTATCGAGATACGGAGACTAAAGTCCTACCGTCAGGTGTTAGAGCATTCTCCCAGCCACTGATATAGTTAGTCCACACTTTCAACTGTTTTCTTTTTTTTACATCCCATAGTACAACAGCATCTTGATAATGCAGGATCGCCGTTTTCCCATCTGGTGACAATATCATTGACTTGAAAGAACGAAACTCACTACCGAATGTATCAATCAGTTGTCCTGATTTGACATCCCATATGCGGACCTGATCGTCCCATCCTCGCCAACCACCCTTACCATCACCTTGTAATGGACCTGTGCGGTTCGCAACATATAAATGTCTGCTGTCAGGACTAAATGCTATAGCAACAACATGCCCTGTGCCGCCTCCTTTGTGCCATAACATTTGTTGTGCATTAGAATCCCATGCATAAAATGAACCTGAATTTAGTCTGTACATCGCAATGGTCTTGCCATCAGGACTGATCACTAATTCTCCAGCACTGCTAACGGTTTCTCCTTCAAACTGTCCTTCCAAGCTGTGAGTCTCAATGTTCCACAATTCAAGCGTAGAATTGTTTACATCAACAATGAGATGATGACCGTCTTTACTGAAGACCATTGCTTTATCTGATGGTAAACCCTCGCGTATTAACTTTCCAATAGTTTCTCCATTTTGCCAGTTCCATAGATGTATTTCACGAGCAATAGCAGTAGCAAATATAGGTTGCGTAGGACTAAATGCAGTATCTTCTTCAAAGATACGAGCATCTATTTCCCATTGAGATATTAGTTGTCTGGCATCTATATCCCAGATGTTTATAGTCGTTGTCCTTGTATCTTGTGAAAAATTCAATATAGCTAAATGTGTCATTCTTGGGCTAAATCTCACATGACTAATATCCGTCCGTTTGCCGAACTCGTCTAAGACCTTACCTGTATTGACATTAACAACTTGAATATGTGTTGGAACAACGCGTAAAATCGTATGATTGTCAAGAAACGCGTGCTCTTCTGGGTAAGGCTGTCCAATGGTGCTGATAGGTTCAATTCCAAATGAGGCACAAGGGATCCATACAATGCTAATGAGAGTAAGAAAAGCGAGCGAGTTTACTCTAAAAACGGTGGTAAATGTTTTCATGTTGTCTCCAAATTCCTCTATAGAATAAAAATAGGAACAATAATTTGTAATAAACTTTTTCGTATAGGATGGATAAATCTAATTGCCATTTGAAGAATTTAACGCTTCAGTTCTGCCCACTTAGTTGCGAGTTTTCCCGCAGGTTCAACACCAAGTGCTGAACTATCTGCCCAAGTCAACCCATAAGCGGCATGAGGTATTTCAACGAGGCGCCGCATTTTAAAAGTGTGTCGTGAAATAGTATATAGGACACTTGACCGATCAGGATAAAGAGAAAAAAATGCGACATAATTATCATCGGGAGACCACGCTACACGATACGTTCGGTATGAACCATTTGGATTTAACCTACGATGATTGGTGCCATTCGCCTTGGCAATGTAAACACCCCCATCACCTGCTGCTGAACCGTATGCAATATGTTTACCATCGTGTGAAAAGCTAAAAAAAGCACCGGGTGTGCCGAAGAATGTGGCATCTTTGTGAAATAGATTATGCTCTTTGGGCCTTCTTGGTTTTGGAATATCAATTTCCCAATATTTTCGCCGACTCGTATTAAAATCCATATAAAAAATCGAACGTGAATCTGGTGCCCATGCAAGGCGTCGTAGACGTCGTTGATGCGATGTTAATTTTCGGACTTCTCCACTTTGAACAGAGATGAGGAAGATTTCAGAAATCTCAGGGCTAAGGCCAAGATACGCAATCCACTTTCCATCAGGAGACCAGGCGAAATCCCAATATAGTCTAACATCAAGTCTTATTTCTTTGATACGCTTGCCAGTTCCTGTTTCAAGTATCTCTATAACCTTTGATGGTCGCCACACGGCCAAATATTGACCGTTATGTGATGGTCGGGAGAAAGGTGTATCAATCAACTTGGTGGGTTTGGTTCCATTAGTCTTGATTGCATAGACACCATCACCCCCGATAGTATAGATTATATAGCCTTTTGCCCAGCATAGGTTAGCAACGAGCAAACCACCGATTATAGACCAAAGTATAACCGTGAGTAGAATTCTTCTTGAAGTTGTCATTTTTTAAGTTGTCCCCAGGTAGTTGTGAGTTTGCCTTGCGCTTCTACCGGCATAGCCTCACTTCTCCAGAGATCGTAGCCGTTCCCTGATTCATCTTTGAAACGACCTGACCACGGTGCTTCATCAAAGTGCCATAGTGAAATCGTGTGTTCATCTACTGTGAATTTCCCACGCGGCACTTTCCACTCTGGGCCTTTATATCGCACGATATTTGAGATTCGGACTTCATCAATATACCCACGTAATTTCAGATTTTCTCCTTTAAAATGCGATTTATTTACGTTTTGTGCAACGATTCCACCGATGCGAAGTGGTTTATCTGATCTGATAAGATGCCCACCCGGACAACATGCATTTCCTCCTTTACCGTTAACTCCGTCTCCCGCTGATGCGTCGTAAAGCGCAACGACGTGCACCCATTTCCTTGTCGGTAGTGAGTCTCCTCCAGCAGAGAGTCCGTGATCTGCGCCTTCAGCATACCCCCATGTGCCTACTGTGTCTTTATTACCGTAAAGCACCAAACCAAAGCGTCCCTCCTGACCGATGATTGTCCAGAAAGTGCCAAATTCAGGTGGTTCTTCAAAATAGATCCATGCTTCAGCGGTCAATCCTTCAAACTGTTCATCAGGAAACCACGCCTCACTTGTTCCAACAAAATCGTGTGTTTCATCCAGACGCAACATCCTGCCACCCGCCGGAGATGGTGGCACTGCGTTAGCACTCATCAATATCCAAGTGAGTAAAAAGATGCAGGCGACGAGTTGTTGAAATATAGTTTTCAGATATCTTTTCCACGCGATTCCAGAAACCGTCACGTATTGTGCTAAAAAGTTAGTAAATTTTTTCATTTTTTAAGTTGTCCCCATGTCGTTGTGAGTTTGCCTTGTGCTTCTACCGGCATAGCCCCACTTCTCCAGAGATCATAACCGTTCTCCGTTTCATCTTTAAACCGTCCAGACCACGGTGCTTCATCAAAGTGCCATAGTGAAATCGTGTGTTCATCTACTGTGAATTTCCCACGCGGCACTTTCCACTCTGGACCTTTATATCGCACGATATTTGAGATTCGCACTTCATCTACGTAGCCGCGGAATTTGGCGTTTTCTCCTACAATATGTGAGCGATTAACCGTATCTTGTGGGACAATTCCACCAATACGAAATGGATTATCGGATTTAATAAGATGCCCTTTGGGACAACACCAATTTCCGCCTTTTCCATCAACACCTTTTCCAGGGGAGGCATCAAATAATGCAGCGACATGCACCCATTTATTCTTATTAAAAAGACTGCCACCAATTCCAATATCGGAACCAGCACCAATACCATAACCCCATACACCTAATGAAAGTGGATTTGCTTTTTCCAGTGGTCTACCTAAGAGAATCAAACCGAAACGTCCTTCCTGACCAAAGATAGTCCATAAATCTGGTGGTTCAGGAATTTCTTCCATATAAATCCAAGCTTCAACGGTTAATCCTGTAAATTCTGCCTCTGGGAACCAAGCCTGACCAGTGCCGACGAAATCGTGTGTTTCATCTAACCGCAACATCCTGCCACCCGCAGGAGACGGTGGCACCGCGTTAGCATACAGTGCGATTAATGTAAGTAATAGTACACATGTGAGTATTCGTGGATATATCATTCATTTTTCTCCTGTTTATCTGCAATCGTGTAAAATTGGACCGTATCAATATGGCCGGTGCCTGTCGTTGAAGGTTTTATGATTTTTATAGCGTCTGTCTCAGCAATAAGTATGATTTCATACGGAAAACTAATTCCCCCATGTACTTTCTTCTTCGGTTCCCATCGATTGCGCTTATCGCGCACATAAATTTCAATGTTTTGGGTTTTTCCATATCCAAGAAGTTTAATTTTGCGAACATTTGCTTTTTCTGGCATAGAATAAATCATACCGTAAAATACCGCCTTTTCCGTGACTGGCTGATTAATCAAAACATATTCCTGTTCTGTAAAAAGCGCAGCACAACCTCCGAGTAATAATAAACTGAGCAGTATAAGAAATAGTTTCTTCTGTAGATGCATAGTTTTCTCCATATACATTCTATTGGCAGGGAATTACCAGAGTTTCATTTATTCGTATTTATTGGTAAATGTGTAAAACTGAACCGTATCAATATGGCCTTTTCCAACTATAGTACGCTGCGAAATTTTGACAGCATCCGTCTCAGCAGATAGCAAAATCTCAAAAGGAAACTCAATTGCCTTTGTTACACGGGTCACAGGTTTCCATAGATTTTTGTCATCACGGACAGCAACATCAAAATTTTTAATTCTTCCTTTACCGATAAGCACAATTTTTCGAACTTGCGAACTTTTTGGCATATAAAAAATACTGCCAGTGTTTATTATCTTTTCTGAGACTTTTTCATCAATTAATCTATATTCTTGCTCTGTTAAAAGTGCAGCACAGCCAGTGAGCGCGAAACAGATCAAAATCAAAAGTAGGTATTTCCATCTAATCATTTTACTTTCTCCGCAATACCGTTGTTGATAAGTGGAACGAATCAATAGTTACTGTACTTGAACTGAAGCAATTTTTATGCCAAAGAAATATTATGGAAAACAGGTCTAAATCAAGAATTTTCACCGATTCTAATGACAAAATGCTTGATTGCTGTTCAATTTCTGAACAGGTTTGTTTAATATGTAGCCTTAACTTTAGATCGGTAGCTGACTTCATAATTCCTTGACGAGCGTCAATTTCTCAAGTATACTTGAGAAATATGAGGAAATATCATCTTTGAAAGAAAAACCCTTTATATTATTGTCAAGTCACAGCAACTTAACAACTGGGATTAGATGTTGAAACACATTTTTTCTATAGCAATCCTAATTGGAATCATTTTGGTCGGGGATACTTTAGCACAGTTGAAACAAGACAAGGAGGAGTCTATGGTTGAACGCTGGGGAATATATGAAGTTGCACTAAACGGTCCGGACACGGGAAATCCATTCGTTGAGGTCGAATTAACAGCAGAATTTAAACACTGTGATATAGATGGGGGGCGCACTTTTGAACCACAAGGATTCTATGACGGAGACGGAATTTATAAAATACGATTCATGCCTGACGAAGTCGGAG
>JAPPMR010000311.1:0-13788 GCA_028818995.1 Candidatus Poribacteria bacterium
ATCCAATCTAACACATAATACTTATCTGAATACAAAAATGGTGTAAATTGTTCTTTTTCACCCAAAAAATACGGACTCATATCTATTTGAGGTACATATGTCCCTGTTCCTGATGGGTTAGGGAAATTTACATATTGTTCTAGCAATCCTAATTCAACTAATCTACTTATCATATAATCGCTGATTCCGTATTTTTCAAAGTTGTTTAATCCTAAATCGGCATTTGATTGATTTCTATCAACGAGGCTCGGCAATAGGGAAAGACTGATAAATTTGGACCCACGCGGATTATCAAATGAAATACATGCGGAACAGAATATTTTAAAAATATTAGCAGTTTTCTCATCTATTTCACCTAATGATTTAATTGTACGCAATGAAAAGGTTCCAGGGATCTTAATTTCACCTGCCAACAATCTCGCAAACCTTTCACGCATTGCGGACGAACTTTTATGTCGTGATTGATTTTCAAATTCACTGATCCATTCATCTTCAGGTACATCATGTTTATTTGGATTATTAATTTCATCGGTATTAGCAGTGAAACTTTCATCTTCAGCCAAAATTTTTGCAGTTTTTATTCCTATTTCTACATTGTTCAACGGTCTCTGTTCATAGACAGAACGAAACCTTTTATCTCTTAAATCTTTTAGTAGTTTTTGAGAGTCCTTCTGTTTTCCGATTGGTTCTATTAATTTCCCTAAATACCTAATTGCTCTTTCCTTATGAGTGTCTGGCAGAGCTGCTAATGCTATAGCAAGTCCTTCTGGTAAAAGTTGAAAAATTTCTGTTGACATTGTCTATAATCCTTTCACTATTGCGACCCGAAATCATTTTAGTCTTGAAATTCGGGCTGGTTATGATAGACCAATACCTCATATACTAATTGAATGTGAGGTAATAATAGTGGTAACATCAAGTCCTTAAACCTATAGTACCCAGTTTGGGTAGAAAATTTTAATGTCCTATCATTAGCTACATTAATTTCTAATTCTAACACCCTCATTATAAATACCCAGAAACAATTATACGATAAAATTTACTATTTGTCAAACAAAATTTGTCAACAAGGCAATATTTATAATGCTAAACTTCATTCAGCGAGCCCTCACTTTTCTGTTCAAGTGCCCAGTATTTCATCAGCAATCTCTTTCAGTTTGCTAGTGTGCGGTTAGGAAACCGCACCTACCGCTATGAATCGCGTTAATTTGGTATTAGTGAAAAGCAAACGGGCAGATTGAATATCTGCCCGTTTGCTTTAAATAGATTTCTCTCATAAACCCTACCCACAAGTTGAACCTGCTTACTATTTATGAGATAATCTATTGGACTAGTACATATCACCACCGGGAGGCATCGGAGGCGCCGGTGCTTCCTTCTCAGGAATCTCAGCGATGAGCGTTTCGGTAGTAATCATTAACGCTGCGATGCTGGCTGCGTTTTGAAGAGCGAAACGAACGACCTTAGTCGGATCCAGGATACCTGCTTCAAACATATCGGTAAACTGTTCTTCGCGTGCATCAAAGCCAACGTTTCCGCCTTCGTCTCTGACTTTCGCGATAATGACAGAGTCTTCTTGTCCAGCGTTTTTAGCAATGTGACGAAGCGGATCTTCAAGCGCGCGAGCGACAATAGATACACCGACCTGTTCGGTAGCATCATTAAGTTCGAGTTCTGCTAACGCTTCTTGTGCTCTAACGAGAGCAACACCACCACCGACAACAACGCCTTCTTCAACAGCGGCGCGTGTGGCGTGCATTGCGTCTTCAACGCGTGCCTTCTTCTCTTTCATTTCAACTTCGGTAGCTGCGCCAACATTAATGACAGCGACACCACCGGCGAGTTTTGCAAGGCGTTCCTGCAATTTTTCGCGATCGTAATCAGAAGTTGTATCTTCAATCTGACGACGGATTTGGTCAATACGTCCCTGAATTGCTTCGGTACTACCTGCACCTTCAACAACGGTAGTATTATCTTTGTCAATGACAATACGGTTAGCAGTGCCAAGATCATTTGGCGTGACGTTTTCAAGTTTGATGCCGAGGTCTTCAGAAATGACACGCCCATTGGTTAGGACAGCGATATCTTCGAGCATGGCTTTCCTACGGTCACCGTAGCCAGGGGCTTTGACGGCAGCACAACGGAGAACGCCGCGAATTTTGTTGACGACGAGAGTTGCGAGCGCTTCACCCTCAACATCCTCAGCGATAATCAATAGTGGTTTGCCTTGTTGTGCGATGAGGTCAAGCAGAGGTCTGATGTCTTGGAGACTGCTGATCTTCTTTTCATGAATGAGGACAACAACCTCTTCTAAAACAGCTTCCATACGGTCAGGATCTGTCACGAAATAGGGTGACAAGTAACCTCTGTCAAACTGCATCCCTTCAACAACATTAAGGTTCGTATCAAGACTTTTTGCTTCTTCAACAGTGATGACACCGTCTTTTCCGACTTTATCCATAGCGTCGGCGATGAGGTCACCAATATCGGAATCATTGTTAGCGGAGATAGCAGCGACTTGTGCGATTTCTGTTTTCTCCGAAACTTCTTTGCTGAGTCCTTGAATAGAATCAACGACTTTATCAACTGCTTTTTCAATCCCGCGTTTGAGAGCCATCGGATTATGGCCGGCGGCAACGTTTTTCAAACCTTCACGGTAAATAGATTGCGCCAAAATAGTTGCGGTTGTAGTTCCATCACCAGCGACGTCACTTGTTTTGGACGCAACCTCTTTGACCATCTGTGCCCCCATATTTTCATAGGGGTCTTCCAATTCGATTTCCTTTGCAACCGTCACACCATCTTTTGTGATAGTCGGCGCTCCGAATTTCTTATCAAGAACAACGTTTCGTCCTTTGGGACCAAGGGTGACTTTGACGGCTTCCGCCAATTTGTCCACACCTTGCTTGATAGAATTCCGCGCTTCTTCATCAAACGCTAACTGTTTTGCTGCCATGTGTGTAACTCCTTACTTATTTAGTTAACCTTGGCTAAGATATCATCTTCGCGCAAGATGAGAAATTCAATGTTATCGTAAGTTACTTCTGTACCGCCATATTTTGCGAATAAGACTTTATCGCCGACTTCAACATCGACAGCCTGCCGTTCGCCGTTATCAAGTATACGGCCTTTACCGACCGCAATAACTTCGCCTTCTTGAGGCTTTTCTTTGGCGGTGTCTGGGATGATAATCCCGCCACTGGTTGTCTGTTCATCCTCTTCGGAACGTTTGACGAGGATTCGATCGCCAAGGGGTACAAGTGCCATATCTAAAATTCCCTCCTAATGGGTTATTAACGTATTACGGGTTCTGTTTAATTTTTGTAAACCCGACTAAATAATTGTATACGTTCTTAACTATAGCAAGATATGTGCCAATTTTCGGAATATAGATAAACTCACTATTGACGGGGTATCATGGTGTTTTAACGCGTGTAGAATCGTGACAATTTGTCCATATTTTTTAAGGTTGCGCGAAAAGTGTGCCATTTTGACATCATTGTAAATAGGTATATCTATGATATCCTATCTTTATGTGCATTGGATAACTTGTCCAGTTCGGGCAGATTGGTATGCTGCGGATAGGATAATATTTGCCTTTAAACCATCGTTACCGCTGGCAATCGGTGCAGTACCTGTTGCTATGCATTCGGCAAAATGCTCAAATTGGTATTGATACAAGTCTTCGTATTGAGATGCAGTAACTTGCTTTTCGCCATCAAAATATGTATGGATTTTCCAGCCATCATCGTTTATAACAGATACGGCACCTTCTGTGCCATAGAGTTCAAGGACAATATCACACTGTGCAACAGAGAAGCTAAGATCGGTAAATCCTTGCGCACCATTCTGAAACCGCATCAGGATGCCGCCAGTTTCTTCAACTTGATAATTGTGGATTGTGCTGTCGCAAAATGCAGAGACTTTCGTGACTTCACCGATGAGATAGCGCAGCAGATCAACACTATGCGGTCCCAGGTCCATCAAACATCCGCCTCCACCTTTATCAGGTTGTGCGCGCCACTCGTTCGCTGTTAATAAATATTTCTTCAGGAACGGCATTCTGCCGTGTACAATCTGTCCGAGACGATTTTCATCAACCCATGCTTTTATCTGTTGAAAGCAGGAGTGGAATCGGAAGAGGAAGCAGACCTGTAGATGCACATCGTTTGCATTGCATGCATCAATCATCTGTTCACATTCCTGTGGCGTGAGTGCCATCGGTTTGTCGCAGAGGACATGTAATCCACGTTCTGCGGCGGCGATCACCTGCTCACAGTGGAGATTGACCGGTGTTGAGACATAGATTGCGTCAAGTTCCGTATCGGAGAGTAGATCGTCAACGCTGCTATATGATGTTGTGGCGTTATGTTCTGCGGCGAGTTTTTTGGCGCGTGCTGCATCTCTTGAGAAGAGGGCATGCAGTTCTGCACCTGTTGCTTTTTGGATGGCTGGCATCGCTCGGCGTTGTGCTACGCTGCCTGCTCCGAGAACACCCCATTTTAATGTCATTTATATTACTCCGTTATTGTTTATCGGGGTTGAAAACCCGACAAATGCCAAAAGCGCATTTGACGTTGATTTGGCAGCATGCCAAAAGCGCATGCTGCGTTGATTCACTCCTACAAGAGGAACATTAGCTGAAAAATAATAGATGTATACCAGTTGCGAATAGCATAATTAACACGATTCTGGAAAAGATTCGTTCTGAAAATCGTTTGTTCAGACGAACGCCGACCTGTACGCCGAGTCCAATAAAAGGGAGAAGCACTAAAGCTTCTATGATGATTTCGGGCGAAAAGAGCCCAAGTTGGTAATAGAACGGAAACTTAACCATATTGATGAAGAAGTAAAGCACAGTTGTTGTGGCAACAAATGTGCGATTTCCTAACCGCTGCGGTAAAAGATACATGACGATGATCGGTCCCGCCATGTGCGCAAGTGCTGAAAAGATTCCTGCAAGTATACCTGCAAGCACGCCGTGCCACGTTTTGAAACGTATAACCGGTTCTTCATCTGTAGAATCTGGGTTTAACCGCTGCATTATTCGGGGTCTAAAAAATTCTAATATGGCAAATAGGCAGACAATACCTCCGATAACTTTCTTTAGATGTTCATCTGATATGTCCTTCAAGATGAAGCTTGCAAATGCAATACCGACAATGGCTCCGGGAATGAGACGCCAGATGCTTTGGCGATGCCACTGCTTCCAATAGTGTGCCAATGAAAAAACATCTGTTGAGTATAACAGCGGAAGCATCAAACCGAGAACATATCGGATGGGACGGAACTGGGCGAAGAGAGGAACAACTATCATGCCGATGCCGCCACCGAAGCCTGCTTTGCTAACGCCTGTTAACCATGCCCCAAAACATAAGATAATTATTTCGTAGATAAGGTTTCTCCTGATAGGTTCAACGGTTATTGTGCGGTTTATGATAGCGAAATCCGTTGGTTTTGTCAAGATGGAATTGGCTTTCGGTTGTAAGTGATCAGCTATTAGTTGTTGGAACTACAATGAGTTAACTACCAGAAAAGTTGGGTTTCGCTTCGCTCTAACCATAAGCGTCAATTTAGTCCTGATTTTCTTGTTGGAGGGCATTGTAAGCCCGATTCCCTCTTGTAGGAGCGACCTCCTGGTCGCGACATCGGTGGAACGGTCACGACCAGGAGGTCGCTCCTACAAGAGGGAATTGATAGCCAAAAAAAGTTGACATCTGCCCTAAGATATGATATACTACTATAATAATATACCTCAGGAGGATTGTAAACATGGTTCAAGTTGAAGTTACGGTCGATTCAGGCGAATCCTTTGATAGGGCACTCGCTCGTTTTAAAAAAATGTGTGGTAAGGCGGGTGTTGTCACCGAAATTAAAAAACGAAGTTTTTATGAAAAACCGAGCGAAAAACGCCGAAGAATCGAACTAAAGCGTCAGCGGAAAGTGAAGCCGCGCACGATGGAGTATCGCCCACGCTACGATAACGGTAGATAGTGCTGCTCTGGGAGGTCGTCATATATGCATGTTCGGGATGTTGATGTTGCCGAACCTGATGGAAACTATAAAGGACTTTTAATTCAATATTGCCAAGAACGCGGGTTGAGCCAGCCACGCTTTACTGAAACACAACTTGGCACGCCAGACGCGCCGAGTTGGAAGGTAACAGTCCACTACGGTGATCGGGTTCACGAAACGGTTGATCCGATACCGGGTGCAAAGAAGGGAGCTCACCAATTCGCCGCGAAACAGGTTCTTGATACAATTTCTGAAAACCGCGAACGTTTGTTAACCGGTGAAACTGATACAGAAGATGATATATTACCCGAACCGGTTGAAATACCAACGCTTAATGTTGCGTTACCGCTGGTTACAAGTGCAATGACGATTGCAAATGAACGGCTCAGTGCATCGCAACCATCGCGATACCGAGGTCTTTCTGATGCTGAATTTTCACGGAAGTTGGCGCAGTTGACGATGCTAATTGTTAGAGATATAGCGAAGGCAGCGGATGAAGCGAATATAAAGTTTCCTGATATACCTGATGTCTAAATAATCGGTTAGGCGGGGTCAGAGTTCTGACCCCGTTTTTTTATTGCAGTTGGTTGTAAATATAAGTGGTGCAATGAATTGCGCCACTACAAAGGTTGAGTTCGGCACTTGTTGGAGGGGTTTTCAACCGCGATATATCGGGCTTACAAAGTCCTCCAACAAGAGATGTTGACAAAGCCTCCACAAGGAAATCGGGGTTGTAAACCCCTCCAACAAGAGAAATGGTTGAGCGAATTAAACGCCGATTACGGCAAAACCGATTGTTAGCACATCTTATGGGATGTCCTTATCCTGCGCCGCGTTGGAATCGTGCTGTGAAACGAGTCCTCCGAGAACTGGGACCAGAGGCACGGATTTTAGACCTGGGTTCGGGAATGCATCGCCGTGCACCGAATGTGATTAACCTTGAGATTGAGGCGACACCCGTGGTAGATGTTGTGGCAGATGGACACACTCTGCCGTTTGCAGATGCCGTTTTTGATGCTGTTATTTCTGAGGCGGTGCTGGAGCATGTCCGAGACCCGCAACGTGTTGCAGCAGAGATGTTCCGTGTGCTAAAACCGAATGGGTATGTGTGCGCAGCAGTCCCTTTCTTACAAGGGTATCACGCATCGCCTCACGATTATCAACGTTGGACGACTACGGGGTTTGTGGCGTTGTTTTCGCAGTTCCATGAAATAGAAAGTGGGGCATGCGCTGGACCGACTACGGCATTACATTGGATTTTTCGGGAATATGTTGGGCTTGTGTGTTCTTTTGGGAGTTTGCTGGTTGCGAAGGCGGTGTCGCTTCTGGTGGGATGGTTGACGTTTCCGTTGGTGTGGTTGGATACGTTGTTGTTGTTGCATCCGCATTCGCATATTTTGGCATCTGCGGTGTATTTTGTTGGCCGGAAGGGAACCTGACACCGCTTGTAGACGCGTTTTGTAAACGCGTTTCATATCTCTTGGTAGGCGCGTTTGCAAAACGCGCCTACCAAAATGAACTGACAAATTTCATTCCATTTCGTATTTACATCGCCAATACGGATATCCCTTTGCTGTTTTAACTAAACCTTTTCTGACAGGGTTTTCATAGCAGTAGGATATGGTGTTATTTAAAGCGTCGTCGTTTCGAATACCGAAGTCGCTATATCCACGCTGCCACAGGTGACCAATGCGTTCTTGTTGTTTGTTAAATTCTCGCGCGGTAAACCTTTTGAGAGATTGTAAAACTTTAGGCAAAGTATGGGATTCTCCAAGTTGAATCACCGTATGCAAGTGGTCTGGCATAATCATAATACATAACCACTTGATACGCCCTTCGGCTTCTAACCAGTCAAAGGCACCGAAAATAGTTGACGCAGCTTCATCGTTTGCGAGAATCGGTTGGCGTTTGTATGATACAACCGTGATATGATAATATATTCCTGGTATGGAGTGCCTACCTTTCCGTAATTCTTGGTTTCGCCATGATGTGAAAGTATTCATATAGTTTCTTAGTCATGATGATATTTGTTTTGCTGGCGCGTTTGAAAAACGCGTCTACCGAGTCGGGGGTGAAGGCTGATATTCGGCTGCATCTACATAATAAATGAAACCGATACACATTTCATCTGTGGTTTTATCTCCCCAACCGACAGGAATAGGTGGGTCGTGTGGGTTGGCAGGATTCGTGGCGGAGTTGTCGAAATGGGCAACAAGGGAGACTTGTGTGCCTGCGGGCAGGAAAATCGGTTTGCGGTAGTGATAGATGTCCTGCCAGTTGAAATCCCAATCCTGAATCCAGATAAGGTCAATCGTGTCGCCAGTTGGTGGCTTGGCGATGATACGCATGTCGCGTCCGAGCAGATGCATGTGCGGCATCGTGGCTAACAGATAACTGTCTTTTTTCAGACGTCTGGAAGCGTGAACAGCATATTTCGCGTCACCTGCTGGTATCATAAATTTATCGTTGATCGCTGAACCGATTTCCAGCGGTACTGTTTTGGGTGTTTTGGAGAAATATAGCCCCATCCGCGATTTGTCGCGCTCAGTATGTCCGGTGCGGTAGTAGTGTACCTGCATAACGATGTCTGCGCCTTTCGGCAATAGATACCCAATACCTTCAGGGAGAACAGAAGGTGTAACGCCGGGTGCCCATCCACCGAGTGTCCCTACAACGTCAATACCGGGACCGGTGCCGCCAGTAACGTATCCGGGTTTCGGATCCTTTGCAGCAAGTTCACGCCCTTGTCCTTCTATATCCAGATATGCGATGACGTGGTGCACGGTTTTGCGGTTGCCCGGTTGCACGTCTACTGCCTGAACATACATATCTGTCTCAAAGTTCGTAGGAATGATGAAGTGCCGATATTCGTCTTCACCTTCCGGCTCAATCTCGTATTCTACTGGCATTTCAACGATGTGGTCGGGTTCACCGAGTGCCCACCCTTCGTGGAATTTAGGGTTCGGCGGTGTTTTGGTAGCATCTCCTTCAGGGGCACCTGCTTTTGCCCAGTCGCTTATCATTTGAATTTCTTTGTCGGTCAATCTACGTTCATTTTTAAAGGTGCCGAATCCGGGTGCGGGTTTCCAAGGCGGCATCAGTTTTGCTTTGGTGTATTCAGCGATCTCTGTTGCCCATGCTTTCGCCTCTCGGTAGTCGGTGAGGGCAAACGGGGCGACTTCGCCTTGTCGGTGGCAGGCTTGGCACTGCTTCTGTAGGATCGGTGCGATGTGTTCGCTATAGGTGATTGTCTTCGCTTGTAACGTGGGTGCTAAGAGTGTGAGTGTAATGAGTGTAATGAGTATAATAAAGAATTTATTCATCTATTCAGGTTGTCCTCCAATATTATTGTTTATTTATATTGTAATATGATTTTTGGAAGATGTCAAGTTAATAAATTCCCGCCAATACGGTAGGCGCGTTTTGATGAAGATTAATTTATTAATTGGGTAATTTTCTGTCCGCACGAGGCAGGTGTACTTCCGCTGCTGGCGAGGTTTCCTAACCTCACCAAATTACCCAATTTATTTTTTAATCTTCATGTAAACGCGCTTTTTTGTCTACTATCTTTATTGTAGGTGCAGAGAGCCCACCCTACAATGTGTAACGGCGTAACGCTGCGAGACTAAATAGGATTCATCTAATGTAAACTCCTCAACACTTGATGCCAAACTTGCACCACCTCAAACGGTTATAGTGCCAGGTGCATTAGGATTATCCGGCATTGTCTGGGGACTAAACCACAGCACCAACCCCAATTTGCACTCTGAGGATAACGCTTTCAGTATCATCAGCTGCCGTACCCGTAGGTATACCAGTATTAGTGACAGTTACTGTGACTTCAAATTTGTCATAGGTAGTTCCTACCCATACGATATTTGAAAACGCAATATCATTTTGGGATGTGAGTGCCGCCCAATTTTGTCTCGGACAGAATGCAAGACTTTTGACGCGGCGAGTATCCTTGATCTGCCGCATCAACAATAAGAAGGTCAAAGTAATAATCTAAGGCAAACTGGTTTTCAATACCGTTTGCAGCATCATTATCATCTGCGGCAACCACTACCATATCATCACGGACTTTTCCTGCGGCCTCTTTCAAAATAATACTTGTTACCATCGGGTGATGATTATGTGCTGGCACGCTTTCAGTAACACCTTACTGTATTGGGATTGCCTGCAATAGCAGTAGTTACTGGGTGGGTATATGGTATTACTGGGTTGTTTGAAGTATTAAGGCTGCCTGGGCGTGTGCCATGACGGGAGTCGCGGCATGAATACACCCAAGTGCAAGCAGAGAATTAAACTTGCTAAGCAAAACGCCTATTTATTTAATAATCGCATTACTTATTTCTCCTCATTTAAAAATCTAACTAAACATTAAACTATTTGGGGCGATGTACGTTGTATTGCGTTATCGCGCCCGACAATACAATTTGAAATATCAAGAACAGATTCAGGGATAAAATCTATTCTACTAACCTTAGTATCGGATATATGCGTTTCCGGTTGCACACATCCTTCATTTTAGGGATTTTGGTTTGGTTTCTCTATGAATTTTCCGGTCAAACCGATTTTAGTATTTTAACGTTACCTATTATAGCATCGGTTACAAAAAGCTCCAACCAATCTACTTTTTCTGGTATTACGTCAAATTACGTTCCCTATTGTAAACAAGTTACAAAAAATTGTCAACTTATTTTAAATTTGCTGAGCGGCATCTTCGGTACATCGCGCGCTGTGCTGTAAAATTGCGTAATTGAGATAATGATTCCGAATCGTAAAAAGCATGATATAGAATGCAAAATTGATGTATCTCTTTCCGCATGCTTTTAATTATAGTCAGACAGTGAAACTTTGTCAAGTTTTTTGAGTTTGTTGACAACAAAAATCCTGAACGGATTATATGCTATGTTAATAAGTATACACTTTGTTGCAATGTTTGTCAAGTTTTTTTATGAAAAAAGCATAAAATTCATAATTTTATTGGTTTTTCATGTAATTTAGCAGTTTTGCACAATTTTGTCAAGTAAATTAAATGTGTTTATATTATAAATGTGTTATTTAGGGTTGTCAAGTATAATTGTCTGAACCAGGATTATCAAGATTACGAGATTTACAAGATTGTTATGTGTTCAGCACACAATACTGTTGATCCGCTCTAACTTTTCATGACCATCATACAATAATAGTGTTGACTTGGCAAAGAATAATCCTGTGAATCTTGGTTCAGACAATTAACGATATGACTTTTTACCGAAAATGTGCTATACTCAATACTATAAATCTTATGATATTTGGAGTTTAATATATTAATGCGTAATGAATGGGTTGTATATGAAGGTGGCGATGGTGCTGGTAAAGGCAAACATATTGTGCTGGTCAGTGGCGATGAGGAGTATCGTTCTGAAGAAGCGTTGCCGATGTTGGGCAAAGTGTTAGCCACGCATCACGGCTTCCGATGCACCGTACTGTTCGCTATCAATCCGGAAACGGGTGAGATAGACCCCAATGTGGTGTCGAATATACCCGGGTTGCATCATCTGGAGTCAGCGGATATGATGGTATTGTTCACACGTTTCCGCGAACTGCCCGATGAACAGATGAAATATATCATTGACTATACGAATGCAGGCAAACCTGTGATGGGGCTGCGCACCGCAACACACGCCTTTAATTATAAGGAAAACACCGATAGTCCCTACGCGAAATATAGTTTTAATAGTCAAGAATTTGACGGCGGTTACGGTCGGCAAGTGCTTGGTGAGACATGGATAAACCATCACGGACATCACGGCAAAGAGAGCGCACGCGGTGTGATTGACGAAGGGCACAAAGATCATCCTATCCTTAAAGGTGTTTCGGATATATGGGGACCTTCCGATGTTTACGGTATTAAGGCATTGACGGGTGATGCGCAGGTCTTGGTGCACGGACAGGTGCTTGTCGGTATGGAACCGACAGATCCGCCAAAACCGGATACCCCTACAATGCCGTTGGCATGGATAAAAACGTATACAGGTGAATTAGGGAATACGTCTCGTGTATTCAATACGACGATGGGTGCGTCTGTTGATTTAGAGAGCGAAGGGTTGCGGCGGCTGCTTGTCAACGGTTGCTATTGGGGTATGGGGTTGGAGGACGCTATCCCTGAGAAAAGTAATGTTGATTATGTCGGTGATTATGAGCCAACCTTCTTCGGTTTCGGTACGTTTAAGAAAGGCTTAAAACCTTCCGATCATGCGTTGTAGGAGAAATTCTCATTTATATTTGTAGGGCGGGGTCTCTGTGCCCCG
Organism: Candidatus Poribacteria bacterium; assembly: GCA_028818995.1. The sequence goes on from JAPPMR010000311.1 coordinate 12,312, forward strand.
CCGATGTTGGATCGTGCTGGCAACGAGCGGGCACAGAGACCCGCCCCTGCAGATTCTCATTGAAATCACAGAGACAGAATCCCACCTTCAACCAACATCGGCGCGCCCGTCATATATCGGGATTCATTCGATGCTAAATAGACCGCCGCCCAAGCAATATCCTCCGGTTCACCGATACCCAACGGATGCATCGCTTCAATTTCCTTGTTGACCGCATCGGGATCATCCTGTTGCGCGATGAATTCTTGGTAAAGCTCGGTGTTAATCGTGCCGGGACAGAGGCTGTTGACACGGATGTTGTCCTCTGCATACCGCACCGCCATGCTACGGGTGAGATGTACCACAGCAGCTTTTGAGGATGTATAGGCAGGATGCATCGGAAACCCAACATAAGCGGATTCACTCGCCATATTGATAATCGCACCACCGCCTACCTCTCGCATCAACGGAATAACCGCTCGCGAAACGAGATAGATACTCTTTACATTCACCGCGTATTGACGATCCCAATCCGCTTCCGAAATATCCTCTAACTCACCAACGACAGCGATACCAGCATTATTAAACAGCACGTTTGGTATGCCAAGTTCAGATGTGACATGTTGTACTGCATCTGCAATTTGCGTGGCATCCGTTACATCACATTTGCAGAAAATTGCGGTGCCGCCTGCTGATTGTATCTGCTGTGCGACCTTTTCGCCGCGTTCGACGTTCACATCCCATATAGCGACAGCCGCACCTTCAGCTGCAAAAAGTTCAGCACTTTTTGCGCCGATACCGCGCGCTGCCCCTGTGATAATAGCGATTTTATTTACGAGTCGGTTTGCCATGTGTTTAGAAAGGTATTGAAATATTAATTTCTGTGGTAGGATTGTACGCGGGTTTTCCTCGCACAACTATTTCAACTTCACAGTCTAAATTTCTAATTAGCGAAAATAAGTAGTCAACAGAAAAATCATCAAGCAAACCATCATCCAGCAGGGCAGAGAGTTCAGACTCGCTGAGGTCAAGCATCTTGGCTGCGTCGCGCCGTTCAAGCCCACTTTCAGTAATAATATCTTTGATTATTAAAGCAAGACGGGTTTTCGCGAGGTATTCCTCCGGATTAGGTATCTCCAAATCTCTAAATACATTGCCGCTGCCTTTTTCAACTTTAATTTCTCCTTCAATCATTTTCTCTCTCCATTTGAGCATGGTTTTTTGAATCTCCAATCCAGAAAATAGATAGCATTTACCTTTCTACCTATATATTAACGTACTCGCGTGGATTCTCCAACACCTTTTCACATCATGAAATCTATGTAAGTGAAGCATTTGAAGAACAGATAATTATACCGTTGGGTCGGGTAGAACTTGCGAACTCATAACTTTACAAAGGTAGGGGGGGGTTTTTTAATAGCCGGGGTTTTTTTGGTTTTTTTTTTGTTTTTGGGCGGGTGAAAAAAAGCCCAACCAATTTCTGTTTTTTTTGGGTGTT
>JAPPMR010000311.1:13798-20738 GCA_028818995.1 Candidatus Poribacteria bacterium
AAATAAATTATAAACTTGGTGGGGGTTTTTTTTAACCGGGTTTTTTTTTTTTTTTTTTTTTTTTTGTTGGGGTTATAAAAAAAACCCCCCCTACCATTGTACGTTAAGTCCTGTTAATGTTACAATCCGCGTAAAAGGGTAACCCATCGTTCCCATGCTTCTTTGGTAGCTTTTTTCTGGGCATCGTTTGCACTATCCGCCATACCACGCCGCAAGAACGCATGACCAACATCTTTATAAATAACAGGTTCGTACTTAACTTTTGCTGCATCCGCTGCTGCTTTGGTCGCATCAATTGTAGCGTTGATGCGGTTGTCGCTTTCACCATAGAACCCATATACAGGTGCAGAAATCTTGGATACATCCTCTATAGGTGGTGCGGAACCGTAAAACACAAACGCACCAGCAATCTCATCGGAATGCACAGCATAACTAAACGTCTGCTTACCGCCCCAACAGAATCCGGAGACAGCGACCTTATCGTTTGTTGAAGGTAGGTCGTGAACATATTTGCGTACAGCGTCAAGGTCTGTCGTCACACGTTCTGTTGTGAGTCCACGAATCGCACGCCGCACATCGTCCCGAGAGTCAAAACTCTCTGTGCCGCCACCATCGGGTCCCATACCCGAAAGTAGGTCTGGACAGATAGCCACAAACCCATCGGCGGCGAGTTTGTCCGCGACAAGTCGAATCCAATCGGTTAACCCAAAAATTTCGTGGATTACAATGATAGCGGTTGCGGGTTCTTTTACTTCAGGGAAAACAATAAATGCGTTGAGTTCGTGTTTATCGGCAGCGGTGATTTTCACCCATTCTCCGTGACGCGGTGATTTCTCAAGTTCCTCTTTTATGGGGTCAGTATGGCTGTCGGCATCTGCGCTGCTTTGCAAAAATAGTCCGGTTGTAAGAGCAGTTAACATTAATATTTGATAGATTTTCATGATTTCTCCTTGATTGGTGATAAAAAACATCAGCGCGCTTACATGAAGTTTAAGAAAATAATTCGGTAATTTGGCGAGGTTAGGAAACCTCGCCAGCAGCGGTGGACAGCTGCCTTGTGCAGACGGAAAATTACCGAATTAATAAATTAATCTTCATCAAAGCGCGCCTACCAGTGGGGTCTACATCTTTTTATGTTTCACAATGAAACTACTTCTGATTTGTTTTTGGGATGATGGATTCAACGACCTTCTGCAATTCGGTAGCCGGTATTGCTCCGTATAGGTAGAAATAGATATCGCCGCTTGACCATGTGAATGCATGGGTTGATCCGCGCTGATATCTCTGTACAGATGTGTTACCAATTTGAATTACATTCTCGCCTCGATTGCGATCACCGCGGTTTCGAATATCGCCTGTCGTTTCAAATAGGTTGAAATCCAACAAGCCATCTGTATATCTTAATCGAATTGTATTTCTACCTTTCGTTTCATGTTTATACGGATTCTGAAGTTGAAAGCCTGGGGGTAAATATTGTGGTTTAATTAGTTTTTTCTTCAGGACTTTTTCGGCTTCAGCGAGAGAAATGGGATGATAACTCCGTGGTATTTGTTTAATCTCCTTTTGAAAATTCTTCCATTTATTTTCCACGATTTTGGTGTCAAAACTAATGCGAGTATAAACGAACATATTTCTTAGGACACCAGCAGCGTCTAAATCTTCCACACGCAAAATAACGTTGTTTTTACGAGCGAAATAGATATGTTTTGTGGGTCTCCCCTCAAATTTTGGTTTAATGATTAAGAGATCGGTTTCATGACCAGCGATTTTTTCTCCCCAACGCCGATGCTCTAATTCATAGTTTTGTGCGATAAATTCAATTTCTTTTATAGAGAATTGGCTTCCCTGTCGTGCCCATCTAAAGTCTCTGCTTCTTCTATGATCGTCTCTTTCCCTATCTCTGTTTCTGTCGCGCCCATTTTCTTCATTAAATGCCCTCTGTCCACCAATAACAGATTCGACTTTCCGATAAGCGTCTTCTGCCTTCCTATGAATGACAATTTCCTCCATCGTCCGCACGCCGCGAGACGAACTGTATGTTTTTAGACGGAGCCCGACATAACCAACATCACGTTCTGCCTCTGCGATGCGTTTAAGCGTAGCAACATTCGCAAAGAGATGGTTGACTGCCAACAGAGAAATAGTTAGCGTTAAAAAGCAGCATGCGCGTAGTGGTTTCGTTGACATAAGCTCACCTATCGCATTTCTTAGTTCCACAGCGGATTACTCACCCAGATACAGGTTGAGCAATGTTTCTGTATCTTCATCGATATCCTCAGTGTCCGTTGAGGGATTGCTAAGTGGCGTTGCGATGTTTGATTTCAAAGGATTATTCGCGACCTCTTCTGTATGAACACCGAAATAGAAATCAAGGAGTTCCTCGTATTGAGGGGCGGGCGAATATGTAAAGATGAAAAACGCAACGACGAAGCAGACCGTTGAAAAGGCGGTTGCGCCGACTGTGAAAGGACGGAATATCCAGCGCCTAAATATTGAGAGTAATTTATTCTGGGGTGCTGATTCGGTTTCTCGGATCATTGCCAGAACCGCATTCTTCATAGATGGCGCAGGATGCACGAGTTGAGAAATCTGTTGCCGGTTTTGCTTGAAATCTGCCAACATGTTTGCACATTCTTGGCAGTCGCGGAGGTGGTCATCCACCTGTTTGTGCATAGCCGGTGCTAATTCGTTATCTAAATATGCCGATAGTTGTTTTTGGATACGTTCATGTTTCATTTTTCTAAATTCAATTAGTTAGAGGTTGTTGCACTACGGAACGTGCATTCTACTTCAGGGTTACGGCACAGCGGCGTGTGCCTACTACTTTACCAATCAATACGTTCAAGTTCATCTTTCAAAGCTTTTCGTGCTTCATGTAAACGAGATTTGACGCGTCCAAGCGTGCAATCGAGGACTTCCGCTATCTCTTCATAAGAGAGTTCACGCAATTCCCGCAGCACTAATATAGTTCTATAACTCTCTTTTAGTCTACCGAGAGCAGCGTGGAGTATTTCACTCTGTTCGGAGCGCAGTGCTTCTTGTTCAGGGGTCACAGTATCAAGCGGTACCCAAGGTTGTGAGTCATCAATCTCCATCGGTTCTGTCTTTCGACGTTTACGTTGGTCAATAACGTTTAGGCATTTGTTTTTGACAATTCGGTACAGCCACGTGGAAAATTGAGATCGGAACTGAAATTTGTTAATGTTCTGCCAAACGGAAAGGAATGCATCTTGTGCGGCATCTTGTGCATCTTCGTGATGACCAAGTATGCCGTAAGCGATGTTGTAAACCCAATGCTGATATTGCACAACGAGGGTTCCCATTGCGGCAGTATCTCTTTCTTGGCATCGCAAGATTAGTTCTCGTTCCTGTTGGCTATCAAAATCTTCCACTTGAACTATATCCGAATAGGTTTCCATATCAGCGGTGAGGGTCGTAACGGACATTTATCTCCTCCAGAGACCATTAAGTATCTTGCTAAGTCTTGTTGTATTTAGGTTTTAAGTTTCGCTTTTAACCTATAGACATAGCCCAAACAGAAAGGTTCGTTTTTCTTTTAAATGTCCGTTATTTTATTTTCTTTTGACTGTTTTGTGTTCCCGGTGTCATCTGCACAGCTTGGAAAGCACCGGTCGCATTTGGCAATCTACCGATAGCGGTATCTTTCTGCTGCTGCCCAAATGTGATTGTATCTATCACCTGATTCCCACGTGCATCTGTATCCACGAGCATGACAGTTTCACCATTACGAGATAGTTTGAAGTTTGCATGGAGTCCTTTATTTGCTTTTCCATCTTCGTCTAACCATACAATTAAGTACCCACGCGGTGGAATCGTGGTGTTTTTAGGGAATTCCCATTTTCTGGGGTTGTCTATTTTATCAGTGAGGTACATTCCGGTAAGCAGCATCGGATTATCGGTGATGTTGTGCAATTCAAGCCAGTCGTCATGATCCCCTTGTGGATCGACGATACTATTAGTATTGGTTGCCATGAGTTCATTAATTACAACAGATATCTCTTTTGCTTGAGGTAATGTAACCTTGTAATGGGCTGCCCCGAACTCCGCGCGCGTAGGTGAAAAAACTGTAGTCCCATGTGTCTTTACGGCACTTGCTTCAACATAATAATAGACTGTGGTTCCTGCTGGAAAAGCCGGAATGCTACCGACAAATTTATCACCATTCTTTAACATCTCTGTCTGTTTAAAAACCGAATGCCGGTCAGGACCATAATACAACAGGACTGAATCTGCTGCAACAGTTTTATCTAATTTTGCTTTAATTTCAACGGGTTGATTTGATGTAGGATTTTCAGGTGTGGAAACGGAAACAATCTTCGGTGTCGGTTTGCTCAATTCTGGATGATTGAGTAGCACTTCTCGCCTTTGGGTTACATATCGCTTAAAACTCGGTATGCGTCCGCCTCCGTCGCCATCAATACTCTCCACAAATCTTTGGTAGCTGTCAAGTTTTTTATTGTCTTTTTGGACTTCTGCATCAATGAGCGTATGATATTCTTTGATGACCGGTTCCAACACCTCCCAATCCAGCCACTCATCTACTACTGTACGTACATGTGCAATATACCGCGCTTTCCATTCTGGAATATCAAGCAAACGGCTAATAACAGGACGCATCGGATTTTCAGCGTGTGTTGTCGGAGATACCGTGCCTAATATCAATTCTCCCCAAGACCAACCACCAGGGCCTCTGCCACCGGGTCCACCACCGCCGCCACGACGACGCTCGCCTCCAAACCTAAAAGTTTCGTTGTTGTCGTGCGAGATGAGATGGAATCTTTCATTGACATCCTGATAAATGGAAAAATCTCCACCTTTATGGATGTAACTATCGTCATCCATAAAGACGTTTGAGACAGCCAATTGCCACAAGGCACGGTCAACGTTAAATATCGCTGGTAAATGCGTTTCTAATTTTGCAGCAGGCGTTTTAGCGTCAAGCATCTCACAGAGTGCAATAAGGTCTTCCCAAGGGTTTTCAACATTTGCTGTCTTCAGTTGATAAGTTCTTTGATATGCTTCTAAATCGTTTCCAGCATAAGTCAACGCACCACCACCGGGCCCAACTTTCCAACGGACACCATCTCTTGTGCCGAACCACTCATCCAGAAAATCTTTGTTATATTGCTGTAGGTTAATATACATCCCCCAACTTTCACCGTTGATCACTAACTTCACAAAATTAGTTTTCATAGCGGGTATATAATCGCGTGCAATTTGATTAAAAAGCACTTCACGAAGGAAAGATGGATCAACGTGTCCGTTGAGTAGGTTAAGTGTCTTATAGCCGTAAAGGCGTTGGCTATCGTCGCTATAGTCAACAGCAATGTTGAATGATTTTTTTGCAGATTCAACAGTGAAATAGGACGAAGTGCCACGGAAACGGACACCAACCTCTGGATAAACTTTCCCGTCAACAACTAATTCCGCTGGTACTTCTATGTCTGTGCGGTAAAATGCATTTAGTTGTGCGTACCAATCTTCATCGTGAAAACGGAGATATAGGGTGCGGAGTGTACCTGCATCATAGAATTCGGGTGAGTCTTTTGGCATGGAAGCGAGACTTGCTTTTACATCACTATCAATATTACCTGTCGGGGTTCCAGCCCGTTGTTCAGGTGAGTATGCTTCACCACGTGCTTCAAGTGCTGCTTTCCGTTCATCACCCGTTAATTTCCCATCCTTATTTGTATCGAATTGTGTGACCAGTTTTTCTGCTGGGCGCGGTCCACGCCTGCCGCCGCTAAAACCGGGAGGACCGCCACGTTGTCCAGGGTCAATGTTAGGAGGTGGATTGCTGGCAGCTTCTTTAATTTCTTCTTGGCTTAACTTGCTACCTGTGAATGCTTCTAAACCTGTGATTCGGAGCATGAGTTGATCTTCTTCAGGGTTCAGTACACCGTTTCCATCAAGGTCAAATCGCTTCTGTTCCTCTGAAAGTTTTGGTGCGTCTTTATTTTCTTGGGTGTATGTATACATTGCAATGCAGAAAAATATGCCAATAAGTGCTATTAGTTTTATATGTTTCATGATATTCTCCATCTTGTTATTTTGAATTTAGACAACTCAGGAACAAAAGGGTTCGTATTTACTCTTTGTCTAATTTCACTTCAGTGATATTTTCATGTGCCGAGAGTTCATTATAAAATGTGGTCCATCTATCAGGGTTTACCAATTTAACTCGGAAGTTCAATTCAACAATCTGTGATTTTTTAATCCGTTTATCAATTAAGCGTTCGTGAATAAGATGTCTATCAAAAATAGGACGATAAGTGGCATCGGATAATTGGTCGGGTGGCAGGCAAATTTCAAGAATAAACTCGTTTTCCTTCACAAAATGTTGATGCCAATAGTACATGCAGAGAATAATAATACCTATAAGGAACGTAGCGATAACTGCAATTGCTGGGCTTCCAGCACCAACAGCCATCCCCGCTGCTAACGCGAAAAAAACAAAACCGATATCGCGCGGGTCTTGGATTGCTGTGCGAAAACGAATAATTGAGAGTGCTCCTACAAGACTAAATGCACGTGCAATGCTATCACCAATGATGACCATCACCACTGAAATCAGCATACACAGGATGATAAGGGTATCAGTAAATGATTTTTGTGGAGATTTGGCGTGTGTCCACTGATAGATAAACACAATAAAAACACCCAGTGCAAAGGAAAGGAGTATTCTGAGCGCATTTACACCAAGCGTGTTAAGTGACGGTAGTGTAAAAAAATCTAACAAAATATGTATTCCATAGTATATTCAAGTATAACGAAATGCTGATAACCGATGACTGACATCTAATTACCAAATAGATATGTCCGCATTATATCAGAATTAGACAAATATGTCCAAAAATTGTTGAAAAAATGTATTACGCTTCCTCTTTATGGATGAGAGGACTGATAAAGAGGGCAGAAA
>JAPPMR010000554.1 GCA_028818995.1 Candidatus Poribacteria bacterium
AACGGAAGAATTCACTCCGATCCCACGAGGCAATCATACCTCTTTGAGCCGTCTTCACCCATGCCGCGAGCGTAATTTCCGGAAATACGTCGGCATAATGATGATTTCTCACCGAAATAAAGTTTGCTGCGCCACCTGGGAATTCCATACACCCGTTAACTTTGCCTTCTTCCACAACCTTAAGATCCCCACGTATCACACCATCATTTCCATTTTCTGACTTATCCAAGATGTCTCCTTCTTCAAGGCTATCCTCGTCAAAACTATAATAGATGATAAGCTCATTTTCACTGATGCCCTGCGCTTGGGCAGTTAGCACGGGGACTGTTAGTATAAGCGTTAAAGCCAAAAGTTTTAAAATCACAGTGGTTTTCATTTTACTCTCCTTAAGTTTATAGACACCTTAAAGGTGCATTAATTGAAGCTCATTAGATTGATTTGAACAAACCTATCTCATGTAAAATTTAATGGCATAAAAGCCCTACGCCAATAACTATACCTCATTAAATGGTAATTAGGTTATTCCTATTTCTTGCTTTTAATCCTTCCCCATGTAATGCTCAATTTGTCCACAGGTTCGACTGCAAAGGGATCTCCCTGGGATTTATAGAGTGTTTCTACCTCATCTCCAGAAAGTGATCGATGAAACAGAAAGAATTCATCCATCAACCCATTGAAAGCCCAGTTAGGTCCCGTGCCGCCACCAAAAGCACCAGCTTCCGAACCGATACCGATAAATCCGTAACGTGTGATCGCCTTTCCGATCTCTTTGGTGTTTGTATCTGTGACTGCTTCCACGTCCAATTCACCATCAACGTAGATCCGTTTCAATTCAGCATCAAAGGTTGCCACAACATGATGCCAATCGTCATCAGCGACATCAGTTTTTCCAAACCAATCCCTGATGGGACAACAGACATCAAAACCGACAAAGGTTGTTGCTGCGTTTCCACCTACGTCATCGCCTACAGCAAAACGGAAGAATTCACTCCGATCCCACGAGGCAATCATACCTCTTTGAGCCGTCTTAACCCACGCCGCGAGCGTAATTTCCGGAAATAAGTTGGCATAATGGTGCTCTCGCACTGCAATATAGTTGGCAGCGCCGCCTGGAAACTCCATGCTCTCGTTGACTTTGCCCTCATCCACAATCTTGAGATTACCACGTATCACACCATGATTTTCATTTTCTGACCCATCCAAAACCTCTCCCTTTTCAAGGGTGTCCTTATCAAAGCTATAATAGATGATAAGTTCATCAGCACTGATGCCCCGCGCATGGGTAGTCAACGCTGGGACTGTCAGTATTAGTGTTAACATCAAAAACTTTAAAATAATAGTGGTTTTCATTATAATGCTCCTTTTTATAGTAGATGCGTTTCAACGCGTAAATTTTAGTTTGGCTAAGAATATCCTCCTATACCTAACAACATTCGCTCCTCCATATCTGCGTCTTTCAGAAAAGTTTGGGTCAACCCATCTTCAGGCGGATCACCTCCGTGCGGTGATCTCCGCAACCACGTTGGTGTATAACCAAGAATTAACATTCTCCGTTTTGAACGGAGTGTTGGCAACGCACGATGCCAGAGATTGCCATGAATAAGTACAGCGCCTCCAGCTTTCACCTGAAGTTTTACTTCGCCATCTATTGGTTCATAAATGTTTGGCGTTGCCTTGTCTAACCAGTCGTGGGAACCTGGCACAACAACAACTGCACCCGTATCTTCGTTTAAATCGTCAAGATAAATAAGGCAATCAATACAGTGTGGTCTTGAAAACCATAGCGGTATCGGATTAGAAACAACGCGCATGTGTTGATGCCAGGGTGTTTGATGCTGCCTGTCATCACCAGGGTAAGTAATTCGAGCACTCAATCCGCGTAGCCGAACCAGCGGCCCCATCATTGCCCGCACAATTGACAAAACAGGTTGAAATTTTAGGAGTTCAAGAAACGCCTTGTCCTTATCCATCAGATGGCGCGGAATAAAACCCCACCCACGTTTTGAGGCGATTGCACTATCTCGTTTCTCCCATTCGCGTTCTTCTAATCTGTCAAGCGCGTCTCTCAGTTTTTGAAGTGCCTCTCCTTGAAAGAGTGCTTCACGAATGAGGTAACCCGTCTCAGCAAATGCCTGCAATTCTTCGGGAGTAGCATGGACTTTCACATCCCAGTGTTGTCCAGTTTCACCGGGGTTATGGACATTTAAGACTTCGTAATGAAGTGTGTGTTGTTCCATACTTATCTCGCTATGTTATGTTTTGGTATAACGCGGCATGAAGATTCATATAGCACTACCATTTCAAAAAATCTCCTGGAAGACGCGAACCGGGATAGTTTCCATTTTCATCTCGATTAGCAATCGATTCAGGAATTTCGTCATCCCAATAATCAGGAACGGTGTTTGGTCGGCTGTGCCATGCTAAAATCAAGGTTCGTCGTGTATCCGTATGATTTTTGTGAGCGGCGTGTAAGAGACGCGCATCTGCTATTACTAATGAACCTGCTTTAGCACACACATCCACCTGATCTGGATGGTCACTGAACATGATAGGATCGTCTTCAGCAATAAATCGTGCTCCCTGTTCATGCGCTGGCACAAGTTGGTCATGCAAATCAATACGTTTGAGATGTGTACCGGGAATTACCTTTAAACAACCGTTTTCCCGTGTGGTATCCGAAAGATAGTAATTGAGAAAAATGGTCTGAGGCCACGGAGAACAACTGAGCGGGTCATTCCAACGCATCCAATCCTGATGCCAATAGAGTGGAGGCCCACCAGCTTCTTTTGTTAAGATAATAATCCCGCCTGATGCGGCGAAATCTCCAAAACCGAGCTGCTCCAACGCATCTCGTGACGGCTGCCACTCCAACAGTCTTTTAATATATGGATTGTCTTCTCCGCGTACATTCACGTGCTGCCCTTGATAAACCATCTCGTCAGGTTCTTCATGACCTGAGATGAGTCGTTCCGATTCATCGTGCAGTTCCTGCAAGAACTCCTCTGTCAACACATCGTCCACAATGCAGAAGCCGTCGCGTAGCATTTGATTTCGTTTTTCTAAGGCGACTTCAGGTGTCATCCAATTTGCTCCTTAAATTTTGAAATTTAACCAAATTTTACACAAAATTACTTAAGTACACAACATTTTTTTATTAGGTTTGTAAAGTTTTTAACATAATTCATGCTTTTTTCTTGTAGGAGGGTTTTATAAACCCAACTGAATAAGGTATCGGCGTTGAAAACACCTCCTACAAGAGGTATTGGTTTCGTTTGCCCATACAACTTGCGATATACTTCAAACCATTTATTAAACTCATGTTATACCATTTCTATATGACTATATTACATTATCCAGTAGGTCAGGTTGAGTTTACGAAACCTATAGGCGTCAATTTAAGAAAACGTTTGGCATTTCTTGAACATGGTTCAATACCCATTATTATTAAAACTGTCCCATATTTAGTCCCGTAGGGACGATATGTTTATAGAAAAACGGTGAACAACTCCTCTTTAGTCCCGTAGGGACGATATGTAGAAAATATGTCGTTGGGATACACATATCGTCCCTACGGGACTGAAGACACTGCCACAACGGATTTATCCGCTAAATTGATGCCTATGGGTTGAGTTTACGAAACCCGACATGCACGAGGTGATATGAATTACGTGTCGGGTTTCGCTTCTACCCGACCTACAAATAATCATAGAAATCCGATTTGACGTTTTTCAATTAGAAATGGTATTATTAAGTTTCCAAAATGGCTCAATGTAAATTTAAGGTGAAATTATTTTCTTAATGTGGTAAAATATATTTCAATATTACCGTTTATCTTTTTTAGAACACAAACTATGTTATAAATGGAGGCAGAAAGATGAGTTTTGGTCCGACAGAATTACTGATTTTGTTAGCGATTGTATTGCTCTTATTTGGTGCAAAGAAGTTACCCGAATTAGCCCGTGGGCTTGGTAAAAGTGTTACAAATTTTAAGTCTGGACTCAACGAAGAGTTAGACAATGAAACTGAAGTAACTGCACAACGAGAAAAGGAAACACCACAGAAAGAGGAAACTGGCTAATTTTTAATTAAAAATGAAAGAAAAATTACCTGATTTTCTTCAGGGTGTCATAGAAGAATATCCTGAAGTTTGGAAAGCGTATCAGACATTAGGCGAAGCGTGCGGCACTGCCGGACCTCTTGACCCCAAAACGGTGCGACTTGTCAAACTGGGTTTGGCTATCGGTGCGAAGTCTGAAGGTGCGGTGCATTCACATACTCGCCGTGCACTCCGTGAAGGAATCACGCGAGAGGAGATTCAACAAGTGGCACTACTGGCGGTAACTTCCATCGGTTGGTCTTCAAGTATGGCAGCTTTGTCTTGGATTCAGGATGTCGTAGATAAACAGACACAGTCCGATTGAGAAGATTCGCATGGAAGTTGCTCATAGCCCCCAACACTTCATGTTTACAAAACTTGCTTGTGCAGTTTTAATCCTCACGACTGCTTTGTCGCTTATTCCGTCTATTAGTAAGACTGAAACAGCAATGTCGGAAATGCAACAAGGAATGGAGTACGTCAAACTCCGACTCTACCCGCAGGCAGTTGATACCTTCAATTCAATCTTATCACGAAATCCAACAGATATAAGTGCAATTTTTCAATTGGCGAATGTCTATAAGCTGCAAGATGAATTGGAATTAGCGATAGAAACATTCAACAAGATTTTTATAATTGCTGACACAAAAAATATACCTATAAATGATCGGGTACACGGGTTTACTCACCTTGCTCTCTCAGAAATATACTGCAAACAGAGCAAATTGGATATTGCTGAGCAGCAGGCAATGGAAGCAGTTCAAAGATGTCCTACGAATGCTGATATGTATTACCGTCTCGGTTATATCCACACACATCAAGCGAAATTTGACAAGGCATTGACAGCATTTAAGCGAACACTTACACTTAAACCTGATTTTGCCGAAGTCTATGAATGGCTCGGATTAATTGCGCTTATGCAACATAAACCAGAGGAAGCGATAACACACTATAAGGTCGCAATTCAGAAGAAACCGTATATTCAGAGTGCCTACTATAACCTTGCTAAAGCCTACCGACTCATTGGGGATATGGAATCAGCAACGGAACAACTGAAACTTTTCCAGCAGATGAAAATCTACTACGACAAGACTTATGCAATTGAAGGCACTTTGGCAGAAGACCCATCAAACGCTGCGCTTCGGCTAAAATTAGCGGAAATTCATGTGGCACACAAACATATTCCAGCAGCAATCGCTACTTACCAAGCGCTGATTCGGTTGAATCCTGAGTTCATAGCAGGATATGATAAGTTGGGAAGATTGTATATGGAACTGAATATGCCACAGCACGCGATACCGCTTTTCCTTAAGGTAATCAAACTGAATCCTAATGCTGTAGAGGCACATGTCCGATTGGGATGGCTCTATACTACTCAAAAAGCGTTTGGCAAGGCAGAAGCACATTTGCAAAAGGCTATAGAAAAAATGCCGAAACTTGCTTTGGCATATCACGGACTGGCTGAGATTTATATACAACAAGGACACATTGCAAAAGCAATTAACACCTACCAACACATCACACAAATTCAACCTGACGATAAAGACGCTTGGGCAGCGTTGCAAAACTTAGAACGTTTGAAAAAGGGGGAACAAACGAAGCGATAAATTTCTATAGATTATCGGTTATTTTTATGCTAATGATTAACCATCTTCGCACTCCATATTTTTATCTCCTATTCATATCAGCACTCATCACTAATTTTGTAGGTTTTCAATACTGCATTCCCGCTTCAGCAGAACCAATTTTTGTTGACGTTACTGAGTCTGCGGGTATCACGTTTGAACATACCGATGGTAGAAGCGGCAAAAGGCTTTTCAATGAATTTCTCGGTTCCGGTGGCGGTTTTTTCGATTATGATAATGATGGTGACCTTGATCTTTATCTTGTAAACGGTGCGATTCAGACAAATGATCCTCAAGATAAAACATTACATAATGTACTTTACCGAAACAACGGCAATGGCACTTTCACCGATGTAACCGAAAAAGTAGGTGTAGGCAGCACCGCTTACGGCACAGGTGCTACTGTCGGTGATTACGATAACGATGGTGACCTTGATCTTTATGTTACTAACTTTGGTAAAGATCAACTTTATCAAAATAATGGTGATGGGACATTTACAGATGTGACAGAGCAAGTAGGAGTGGGAAACCTAAACTGGGGAACGAGCTGTGCTTTTGCAGATGTTAATAACGATGGATATTTAGACCTCTATGTGGCAAACTACGCAGCGTATAATCCGAAGGATGATAAACAGTGTAAAGAGCGCGGGGTTCACGTTTATTGTGGTCCTCATGCCTATCCAGCAGTTCATGACACGTTCTATAAAAACAATGGAGACGGCACGTTCACCGATATTTCTATCATATCTCGTCCCTCTGACCTGATTTCTCAGCACGGATTAGGTGTGACATTTGGTGATTACGACGGTGATGGTGATGCTGATTTATATGTGGCGAACGATCAAGATCCAAACTTTCTATTTCAAAACGATGGAAAAGGACATTTTTTAGAACTTGCATTAATTTCTGGTGTTTGCTACAATGATATGGGTAAAGAAGAAGCTGGAATGGGAACTGATTTCGGTGACTATGACAACGACGGGAAGTTTGACATTACTGTTAGCAATTACCAGACAGAGACAAATACCCTTTATCACAATCATGACAGCAATTTCTTTATTGATAACACGATAGCGTCGGGGATAGCCGAAGTAACACACGGCTACCTTGGATGGGGTATTAAGTTTTTTGATTATGATAACGACGGATACCAAGACATTTTTGTGGCGAATGGCCACTTGATGGATAACATCTCCGTACTTGAAAAGCACGTGACTTATCCACAAAGAAATCTACTGTTTAGGAATTTAGGTGATGGCACGTTCACCAACGTGATGCCTCAGAAAGATGGTTTGAGTTTGAAAAAGGTCAGTCGCGGTGCTGCTATCGGCGATTACGACAACGATGGTGATCTTGATATTCTCGTTACCAACTGCAATCAACGTCCAGACTTACTTCAAAATGCAGTTGGCAATCAGAACAATTGGGTGCAAATTCAGGTTGTCGGACAGAAAAGCAACCGTTCTGGAATTGGGGTAAAAATAAAGATTGTGACAGGAACACACGTTCAGTACCGAGAGGTGCAAAGCGGTGGGAGTTATCTCTCTTTCCACGATCTGCGGGCACATTTTGGTGTTGGAAAGGCGGATCAGATTGATCTCCTTGAGATTCGGTGGCCTTCGGGACAAATTGACAAAAAGACGCAACTCCTTGTTAACCATAAATATTTGGCTGTTGAAGGAGAAAAAATTGTTTCAATCAATAATTGATTAAAAATGAAATCTCTATCTATCCTATTCATTCTTATAGCACTTGTAGCCTCTTTTGCTCAGGCAGCAAATGAGCCAGAGGATTCGCTTGTCCTTTATATGTCTTTTGATACAGTGGATGGGAAAAACACAATTGACCATTCAAAGTATGAAAACCACGGTGAAATGATGGGTGATCCAGAATTGGTTGATGGCAAATTCGGTAAAGCTCTCAAATTTAATGGAGTATCTGAATTTGTTGAAATCCCACACCATGAATCGCTTACCGTAGATCAGGATGTTACCGTCATGGCTTGGATTCATACCAAGAGACATACAGGACCTGATAACGCACGATGGCAAGGTATTATAGCAAAAGGCAATAACCCTCGTTCTTATAGTTTATGGACTGATGCGGACAACAAATGTTTGCACTTCAGTGTAGGTCCACCGCAAGGTGGTGGGAGTGTCTGCAAAGGTGAAGTCAAGCTAAACGAATGGCAACATGTTGTGGCACAAGTGAATAATGGAACGCACCGGTATTGGATTAACGGTCAGAAGGTTGGTGAATTCGGGAACAAACCGAACCCTCCTGGATTAGAGGATATATCACCTGTTGTCATTGGAACTGCGGGCGGAGGGAATCAACGATATTTCCTCGGTATGATTGACGAAGTGCGTATCTGGAACCGCGCCCTATCTGAAGAAGAGATTAATAAACATAAGGATAAAGGACATTTTGAGTTTTTCGCTGTTGACCCTCAACACAAATTAACGACCACTTGGGGTAATCTGAAGATAAAACATTGATAAGACAGACGGATATTTGGGTTTGTCCAAACTTGGTTTCAACTGTGTTAGAAAGAGACACTTACAAACATATTTTATCTATCAAACATATTTTATCTATATGAACGTGAGTTTGATAATAAAAATGTGAGTTCGCTCTAAACACTTTTCATGGGTAAAAAAGCAGTATTTTTGTAGCATAACCTGTTAGGTTGTGCCGTTTTTTGCGAAAAATAACAGAGAACGCTGCGGGTGAAAACTTTTTCAAGCTCACGTTATATGAGGAAGAGAATATGAAATCTCTTTTGATAATGCTAACACTTTTGATATTTGTAACCACTTTCGCGCATGCGGCAAATGAACCAGAGGATTCGCTCATTCTTTATATGTCTTTTGATACAGTTGATGGGAAAAACACAATTGACCATTCAAAGTATGAAAACCATGGCGAACTGAAAGGCGCACCAAAATTGGTAGATGGTAAGTTCGGTAAAGCACTTGAACTGAACGGTACAAGCGACTGGGTTGAAATCCCACATCATGAAACACTCACTGTTGATAAAGATGTTACCGTCATGGCTTGGATTCATACAGAACGCCATGAAGGTCCTAACAACCAAAGGTGGCAGGGAATTATTGCTAAGAGTAATAACCCGCGTTCTTACAGTCTTTATACTGAAATTCCAAGTAAGTGTATGGCTTTCAGTGTCAACAGTGGTACGAGTGTTTGCACCGGGGAAGTCAAATTGAATACGTGGCAACATGTTGTGGCACAAGTTGATGGTAACACACATCGCTATTGGCTGAACGGAAAAAAGGCTGGCGAATTTGGTGGTAAAAAACCTCCACCCGGCAAGGCTGATACACAAAATGTCATGATTGGAAGAACACACGAAGGGCAACGCGAGTTTTTAGGGATGATGGATGAAGTTCGGGTTTGGAATCGCGCCCTTAGTGAAGAAGAAGTTATTGAACAGATGGGGAACGGATATTTTGAGTTTTTCGCTGTTGACCCAAAACTGAAATTAGCTATCACATGGGGCAATTTGAAGGCACAACAGCGATAAAATGGACGATCATCTCTGAATCGTCCTCAATAGGATTTCTGCTGATTTATGTAACAGATATTTGCGGAGATCCAAAAATTAAGGAGGAAAAATGAAAACTCTATTTGTAATGTTAACAATTATAACGTTTGTGGCTTCTTTTGCACAGGCGGCAGGACCAGAGGATTCGCTCATTCTTTACATGTCTTTTGATACAGTTGATGGCAAAAACACAATTGACCATTCAAAGTATGAAAACCACGGTGAAATGATGGGCAATCCGAAACATGTTAAAGGTAAATTCGGTAAAGCACTCGAACTCAACGGTTCAAGTGATTGGGTTGTTGTACCGCATGATGATATTCTCACCGTTGATAAGGAAGTTACCGTCATGGCTTGGATTAATACCGAAAGACACATGGGGCCCAATAATCAACGTTGGCAAGGTATTGTCGCAAAAAGCAACAATCCGCGTTCGTACAGTTTCTATACTGAATCTCCAAGCGAATGTCTGCACCTCAGTGTGGGTGGTGGAAGTGTTTGCAACAAAAAGATTCCCTTAAACGAATGGGTACATGTTGTCGCACAGGTGGCTGACGGAACAACACATAAGTATTGGGTAAACGGCGAAAGTGCTGGCGAATTCGGTGGAAAAAGCCCACCCCCAGGTAAAGCAGATACCGCGACTGTTCTCATCGGAAGGACACATGAAGGAAATCGAGAGTTCTTAGGATTGATTGACGAGGTTCGCATCTGGAACCGTGCTCTCAGTGAAGAAGAGGTTATTGAACAGATGGAGAAAGGGCATCTTGAACTCTTTCCTGTCGATCCACGCCAAAAATTAACAACGACGTGGGGAACTATAAAAACTGAAAAATGATAAATTCAATTTATAGTGATATTGCAAACAATATCACTATAAATTTCAATTTAAGTACACATCGGATTTTCCGGTGTTAATCGGAGGAAATAATAACTATGAGGTTCTTGTTTGTTATATTAATTCTTACCGCGTTTGTAGCGTCTTTCGCTAACGCAGCAGAAGAATCGGATGATTCGCTTATCCTCTATTTCTCTTTTGATGAATTAGATGGCGATATGACAATTGACCATTCACAATACGAGAATGACGGGTCTATAAAAGGTGCCCCTCAATTGGTAGATGGTAAGTTTGGAAAAGCACTTAAATTTAACGGTACAGATGATTGGATTGAAGTGCCACACGACCCCATTCTTACCGTTGAAACGAGTGTAACCGTGATGGCATGGATTAATGCTGAAAGGCACATGGGCCCCAATAACCAACGTTGGCAAGGCATTGTTGCAAAAGGTAACAGCCCCCGTTCCTATAGTTTCTACACTGAATCACCGAGTGAATGTTTACACCTGAGTGCTGGTGGTGGTAGTGTCTGCACCGGAAAGATTGCACTCAATGAGTGGCAGCATGTTGTTGGGCAGGTAGATGATGGCACACACCGTTATTGGCTCAATGGTGAAATGGTCGGCGAATTTGGCGGTAAAAGTGCTCTACCTGGTGCCGCCGACACCTCTGTTGTCTATGTGGGAACTACGGCTGAAGGAGCTAACCGAAGGTACCTCGGTCTGATTGACGAGGTTCGTATCTGGAATCGTGCTCTCTCTGAAGAAGAAGTTATGATGGAAATGAAAATCGGATACATGCCCGGTACAGCCGTTGACCCGCGTGAAAAATTAGCTACAACGTGGAGTGTAATAAAATCCCATAGATAAAGGGATAGAAGTTATAATTCAAGTATTTTTTGTAGGTGGACTCGGCTTGGGTTCACCTACATCCTTTCAAAACAGAAGGGAATTGAGATTGGCAATTCCCTTATTAGATAAAGGAGAATAAATATAGCGTGAACGGAAAATTTATATCATCCCAAGAAATTGAAAGAGACCATTTAGATTGGGGAACAGTCGGGTGGCTTAGCCGTCCAGAAACCACAGGCGCGAAAGATATAGTCGCAATGGAAGTTAGCCTCTCACCCGGATACGGGCATGATTTTCATAAACATCCCGACCAGGAAGAGGTTATTTACGTGATAGAAGGCAGCGTGGAACAGTGGCTTGAAGATAAGAAGCAAACGCTAAACGCAGGTGATTCTGTGTTCATCGCAGCGGATATTGTTCATGCATCTTTTAATGTTTCAGATCAACCTGCAAAGTTGTTTGTTACGTTAAGTCCGAGCAAAGGGGAAGAAGGATACCAGCTCATTGATGTTTTTGACGAAGCACCTTGGAATACCCTTCGCTCATAATTGAAACTAATTAGGTTTCTCTCATATCCTCTCACTTTTTCTTGTTATTCTGTACCCAAACGGATATAATTTATTAAGCCTTTTGGAAGTTAGACAATATGCTGGAAACGCCGGTATCTGAAACACCATTACAACTCCGTCAGCGGATGCGCGAGTTCTACGAGACATCGGAAACCTATAAAGTTCTCTTAGCAGCACACGACGAGGCTTATCTACGACACTACGTAGAGTTAGTAATACGTTATGCCCCGGCAGACGCTAAAATCCTGGACCTTGGGTGCGGGAACGGTATTTCGTCTCGGTTGCTAAATCAGGCGGATTATGATGTCGTTGGAACCGACATCTCGCCGCTTTTTCTAAAAGAAGCAAGGAATTGGGAAAATCCGAAACTACGATACCAAGTGTGCGACGTTTTGGAGCTACCATTTGATAATGATTCCTTTGATGTTATCTGTTCAAACGAGTTGATAGAACATCTGCCTGACGTGGAGACAGCATTGAAGGAGATGGTACGAATTGTCCGCAAAGGTGGTAAAGTTGTGCTTTCCGGACCAAATCTCTGTTCGCCCTTAACACCATTCTTTGATTGGGTTCGTCTGATGTGCGGTAAACCGGGCAGACCGGTTTGGGGAGAAACAAAGCAGCAAGCATGGCAACAGTTTAAGCGAAACTGTGGACTCTATATAAAAAAACGTTTTTTAACAAAAACACCGCACTTTATCTATCGTGCCCCGGATTTACAAGTAGATGCTATCGGTGGTGATGCCGACAGCGCGTATTACGCAAACCCGATTGATCTTGCACAATTTTTCAAAATTAATGGGTTCAGCATCGTCAAAAAAGCAGTCGGTTTTGGCATAAAGGGGAGAATTATTGCGAACATGTTTCCGTATTTGAGTCCCTACATTACTATGGTTGTCCAGAAATGAACATTCGTGCGAACGATTTTGTTTTAGAAATTGGAAGTGGACATAATCCCAATATACGCTCGGATGTTTTATGTGATAAATTCATAGATGATGACGAACAACGTGGCGGTATGATTGTCACTGATCGTCCGATGGTAGAAGCGGATGGACAGTTTCTACCCTTTGCAGACGGTGCATTTGATTACGTCATCTGTTTGCATGTTTTGGAACACGTTGAAGACCCTCATTTACTACTGTCCGAAATAATGCGTGTGTCATCCAGAGGTTATATTGAAACACCCTCCGAAATTGGAGAACGTATCTACGGATGGCATTACCACAACTGGATTGTTAACCGAATTGATGATCGTTTGGTGCTACAAAAGAATGAGAAGAGAGCTGAATTTGGTCAGCTTTTTCACACGTTAGCTGCAAGAGATAAGTACTGGAGAAAGTTTCATATTACGCACCACAATCTCTTCCTTGTCCAGTATGAATGGGAAGATAAGATTGATTACGAGATATTGGACCAACAAGAGTCAGTTCTGGACTTGAAATCTCCGAAAACTATTGAAGAACTTCTGGCATACACGTATTCAAAACATATTCACGATGAGTTTTTACTAACGCTAAAAAATGCAGTGCCGCGTAGTATTGTTTCACGTGCAAAATCTATTTTAGCAAAAAGCAGAAGTCGTCAAACCAAACCATTAAAGGAAATTCTCGTCTGTCCACTGTGTAAAGGTGAGATTACATGGGAAGAACAAAATCTCTACTGTACATTTTGCGAGCAATCTTATCCGATTATTGATGGAATTCCGAGATTAACCGTAACACCATTCGGAGAATAAATATAATCGATTTCACAATTAATAATACACCTTGGTCGACGCGTTGGCAAAGCGCGTCTACCCAACTCTGAGATACCTATCTCAAAGCAATTGAATATACAATGAATACAAACAATATTGAAAATAGAAATATCGTGATTATTGGCGGTGGCACTGCTGGCTTTGCCGCAGGTGTCTATACTTCTCGTGCGATGCTGGAACCAGTCCTAATTACAGGTGATGCACTTGGCGGTCAGCTTTCGTTAACACTCGACCTTGAGAACTACCCGGGGTTTTTCGGCAACGAAGCATCAGTCTTCATTCAAGGTATGCAGGAACAAGCGGAGCGGTTCGGCACTGAAGTTAAATTCGATACCGTAACAGCGGTTGATTTCGCGAAACACCCGTTTGTCGTCAATACTTATGAAAAAGAGTACCACGCAAAATCTGTGATTATCTGCACCGGTGCATCACCACGCACACTTGACATTCCCGGTGAAGAAGGGTATGGTGGACGCGGTGTCTCCTACTGTGCGACGTGTGACGGATTTTTCTTTCAAGACCAACGGCTTATTGTTGTTGGCGGCGGGGATGCGGCATTGGAAGAAGGTATTTTCTTAACCAAATATGCTTCTGAGGTTTATATTGTCCATCGCCGAGATCAACTTCGTGCAAGTCAGATTATGCAAGAACGCGCATTTAAAAACGATAAAATCAAGTTCATTTGGGACACCGTCGTTGAAGAAATTTGCGGAGATGACGAAAAAGTAACGGGAGCCAAACTCAAAAATGTCAAAACGAATGAGACTGAACTTTTCCCAATTGACGGTGTGTTTATCTTTATAGGACATATTCCGAACACAGAACTGTTCACAAATGTCATAAATATGGACGAACAAGGATACATTACTGTGGACGAGATGCAACGCACTAACGTAGATGGTGTTTTTGCCGCGGGTGATGTGCATGATCACGTATTCCGTCAAGCGATTACGGCGGCGGGTGCGGGCGCAGCGGCAGCTATTGCCTCAGAAAAATTCATCGCTGAATTAGAGAACCGCGCATATCCAGGGAATTGATCCACTGAATAGATGAACTGTAAAAAAGGTTGATATTCATCGGTAGATAAAAGTACAATATTGATATGATCTACGTAAGAGAGCAGCCCGATCCAGACTTTGCGTCACTGCCGCACGGTAGATACGATATTGTAACCAAAGACACGTTGCAGAAATTCCCTGAAGACATTCTGCAGACGATCTTGCAGCGATCTGATTTTGAATTTATAGAATTTGTGGAAGGTGAATTGACAACAGTTGAAGTTCGCCGGACAGATAATCTCATAAAGGTGCAACTCGGTAATGAATTGGTTTTGGTGCACATAGAGTTTCAGGTAGGCGACAGCACTAACCCTGAAATGGTGTGCCGCAACGTAGGTTATCTCGGTAGATGTTACGAAAAATACGGCTTGCCTATACTTTCTCATGTAATCTATCTACGTCCCAATGCCGGGCAGAATGATCCAGGGGGTTATTGGCAAGACGTGCCGAATCATAGGTTCATCGTTGAGTACAAAGTGATTCGCCTGATTCAACTTGATGGACAATCTGTGTTTGAAACAGAAAACATTGGACTTATGCCATTTGCGCCGTTGATGCAGCCTCCAGCTGGCATGGAGCGACTCCAATGGGCAATTCAATGTAACGAAAGGACAAAAACGCTCTCACTGCCCACAGATATTCGGAGCAATCTTCTCGTATCACAGTGGGTTATGAGCGGGCTAATTCATCCTCACCAAGCAATTGGTGGTTTTCTATCGGAGGTAGTTATGCAAGAATCTTCAGTATATCAACATCTCGTAGAAACAGCAGACGAAGATCTTTATCAACGCGGAATCCAGCAAGGTACTGAACTGGGAGCAAGACAAAATGCAATCAGCTCCCTCTGTGATGTGCTTGAGTTTCGGTTTGATGGACACGCTGTTCAGGCACTTAGACCCGCATTAGAAAACATCCAAAATCTCCAACTTCTTCAAGAGTTGCTTAACGAAGCTTTACGCGCAGAAACCTTTGAAGCATTCGCCCACATTTTGGGCATGAACGGCAATGAGTAAATGATGTTCGACACCTTAAACGAAGCACTACGATTACAAAACCTTGAGGCATTTATCCAAAATTTAGAAACAGAGGATCGCTAACTTTGGACTTAGGAGGAAAATATGAAAACACGAATCAGTTTTTTTATGAGTGGGATCGTCCTGCTTCTGCTAACCTATAATATACCAGTCGCTAACAGTCAATCATTTGTCCGGGCTGTTGAGCGCGCCAAACCGGCTGTTGTTGATATACGCACGGTCATACCGTTTTATGTGTCCGGTGGATCAACAGTTTTTAAAAGTAGTGGCGGATCGGGCGTTATTATTGACAAAGACAAAGGGTATATCCTAACCAATTACCATGTCATCTCTGATTCAACGGACAAAAACATTGTGGTCATTCTTCCGAATGGTTTTATATTTTCTGCTGTTAACGTAATCGGTTACGATCATCTCTCAGATCTCGCGGTTCTGAAAGTTAATCCGGATAACACATCACTATCAGAAATAGAGTGGGGCAATTCCGACGATCTACAAATAGGCGAATCGGCAATTGCGATCGGATATCCCTATTCAATATTCATGGAGGGCAGCCAACGGAAATCAATACCTTGGTCTGCTACATTTGCTACAGATAAGGAAAGTGAGATAATTGCCTACGAACATATGGTAGAGATTTTGGATTCCAGCGTATCTGTTGGAGTTGTTAGCGCAACTGACAAAATCATGCTGGACAAAATCGGTGACAAAGAGTACTTCCATACAAAACTTATTCAGACAGACGCTGCTATCAATCCCGGGAACAGTGGTGGGGCATTAGTCAATAGAGAAGGTCAGCTCATCGGCATAAACACCTTTATCAAGACAGGAGGAGGGGGATCAGACGGAGTTGGGTTTGCCATATCAGCAAATATAGCAAAAAAAATATGTGACCAACTTATTGATTCTGGATACCTTGCTCCAATCATTCTTGTAGGGGTCAGCACACAACCGTTAACCCGGAAGTTGATTGCAAGAGAAAATTTGGAACTACCATCTGTAAATGGAGTGTATGTATCCGCTGTTAAACCTACATCTCCTGCTTCTCTCGCCGGCATCAAAAGCGGAGATGTTATTAGAACTCTTGCTGGGCAGCCGATAAAAAATGAACGCCACTTTAAGGCAATAGTGCGTTTGTTGTCTATTGATCAAGAGGTTGAATGCAGCTTCATCCGAGATGGCGTTCTAAAACAAGTTAAGCTGATCCCTCAGGACTTTAGGGCTTATAGTAATGGCTCGGCTGAATTAGAACAGCCTGATCGTCAGACACTTAAAAATTACACATATCGTGGTGTTATTGTCACAGACGTTGAACAAGGGAGCCTATGGGTTGAAAAGGGATTGATGCCTGGCGACCTTATTTATCAAATCAATGATAGAAAAATTCACTCACTTGAAGACTTTAAGATATTCGAGGACATGATCCCTAGAGGAAAAGTAGTACCGATACGGTACTACATTGAGCGGCGCATTAAACAGGTTAGCTGGTACAGTGTCATAGATTTTGTTCAACAATTGGAGAATGGGGAGACTTCATTTCAATGAACAAAAAACAACGTCTCGCCCTCGGCTTAGATTCAAGCACACAGAGTTTATCTGCAATCGTCATTGATATAGACACAGCAGAGAAGTGTTTTGAACACGCAATTGACTATCGTGCAGATGAACGTACCAACTGCTTTGGCATTGGAGAGGACTATATCTTACCACCGAAGTCTGAAGGTGAAGCAGAACAACCTCCGTTGATGTTCCTTGCTTCACTTAATGCAATGTTTGCTGACATGCGCGAGGCGGGTGTTGCGTTAGAGAATATCGTTGCTATCAATACATCGGGACAACAACACGGTCATGTCTATCTGAACCGAAACGCTGCGATCATATTTTCTAACCTACAAAGGGTAGAAGGTAGTAGATTAGATTTAAACACGCTTTTAGCAGGTGTCTTCTCGTATACCACTGCACCGATATGGATGACTGCCAATACCGTTGCGCAGACAAATCATGTCCGAGAAGCAGTCGGCGGAAAAGCACAGATGATTGAACGTTCTGGCTCGGATGCACCACTACGGTTCACAGGCGGAGTGATCCGTCGCGTTGCTGAACAATCATCGCGCGCATACACTGCAACAGAAAAAATCCAACTTATCAGCAGTTTTATCCCTGCAGTGCTGTCGGCAAATCCATTAGTGCCGATTGATATTGGTAATGGATGCGGTATGTCGCTTATGAACTACCGGAATAAGGTGTGGGATGCTGAACTGATAGAAGCAACAGCGGATGGTTTGCCCGGAGGTTCGGAGGCATTGTTGGGTAAATTGCCTGAACTTGCGCCACCGGATTCCGTTGTGGGAAATATCGCCACGTATTTTGTAGAAAGGCATGGGTTTTCTGAAGAATGTTCTATCATAGCAGGTTCAGGTGATAATCCGCAGGCGAAGGTTCCTGTTGCGGGAGACCTTCTGAGTCTTGGCACCAGTTTCGTCAATATGGTATCAACAGATGGAGAGACACTTGACCCGGAAGGTTATGCAAACGCTATGTATGATGGTATTGGGCGTCCGTTTATGTTTGGGTGCCGCACCAATGGTGCTATGGTGTGGGATGCTGTTAGAGGCAATTATGGGTTGAAAAAAGAGGAATACGAACCCGCGGAATCTGCTTTGCAAGACGTTTCACCCGGACAATTCATGACATTTTGGCAACCAAGAGCGGAATCTTTTCCTGTTTCTGACGCCTTTGACTTTGTACGTTTAGCAGAATCGGAAACTCCAAATTTAGCGAAGGATTATACAGGGATAATTGAGACAAGTCTTGCAGCTGTTTATGTCTATTCTGAGGTCTTTACAAAACCGTCACAAGAACCTTTATATGTTACAGGTGGCGCGACTGGGAGTCCGCAAATTATGCGGCGCGTCTCAGGAATTTGGAACAGACCTGTCGTTCCTGTAGAAAAAGGTGGTGCTGCGCTCGGTGCTGCGGTAGCAGGTGTAAAAGCATATTGTAGCCATGTAGGTGAGTCTTTTGACGTGGAGGCGTTTAGTGCTGCAGTCCTAAGACGCGGTGAACTTATTCAACCCAATCCGACTGATGTAGAAGCGTATCACGGGAAAGGAAACTATCTCCAACGATTCCGCCAGACCTATGAAGAAATTATGAAGGACGCTTTAGAATAAGCAAGCAGTCAGTTGAACGATGAATGAACTAACACACTTTGATGAAAAAGGCAACACCCGAATGGTTGATGTTGGGAAGAAACCTGAAACGTTGCGCATCGCTATTGCCCAAGGACATGTAACAGCTCAACCTGAAACACTCCGCCGCATCGCTGAACAACAGATGAAAAAGGGTAATGTTTTGGAAGTCGCCCGCCTTGCAGGTTACATGGCAGCAAAACGGACGAGTGAACTCATACCGCTGTGCCATCCTCTAAACCTTACCTCAATCCGTGTGGATGTGGCGATTATCGCAGAGAGGATAGAAATTGAAGCAGAGGTGCAAACTGTTGGACGGACAGGTGTAGAAATGGAAGCACTCACTGCGGTGTCTGTCGCAGGTTTGACCGTTTACGATATGTGTAAAGCCGTTGACCGAGAAATGTGTATATCCGAAATAAGGTTAGTCAAGAAAACAGGTGGTACAAGTGGTGATTTCAATTTGTCAGGACTTACGGAATAATCTAAGTTTGTGTTATACTATTCTATTATGACTACATTTACAATTTAAGAAGCAATGGAACTTAGTTTCTGATTATTGTCAATTTTGTTATCAAGTTTCACGAATTTTACACAAACCTATCTTTTTAAAACCTTCTTGATAAGGGATTTAGAGGGGATCAACGAATCAATCTATATTTGTGGGAGGAATTGCAATCAAAATTCAAAGTATTTGCACTATTACTCAATGTTTAAATCGGTTTATCTCTAAGCATGTTGATATTAAGAAAATCGTAGCAATAACGGTTGCCGTGTGGATTCTACATGGCATACCTATACACATTCATGCGGATTGGGATAAGTTTTGGGAAAATGTAAATGCTGAATGGGAACTTCTAAATCCGAATGAAAATAAGGATTTTACCTACTCGTTTAACTATCTTGCCATGGACTTCGGGGGATTATGGCGAGTCATGCATCTTGCTTATCTTGGCAAGCCTAACGACGAACACCTATTCATCGGTGCACGGGCTTTCATCATGATGAACGGAGAGATAGTTATTGATAAGGCGGTTAACTCGTTGGTTGGCAGAGATGGGGTTATTAAAAATAAAATAGTTGGGATTACTGAACGCAAGCATATACACCACCCTGACAAACCCTTTTACGATCTGACCATATTAGCAATAAAAGATGTTGATATGGATGACTATGAGCCGATTGCAACCAGTGCTTATCCAGATGTGGATACAGGCCTGGAAATGTATTCCTTTATCGCTAACAATGAGAACGTACTTGATTTTCAAAACTATCCGCTTGGAAAACGCTTGTGTCAATCGGGGCACTTTGATGCTGAGCGGCGGTTGGGTTTCAATTCTTGCTTGATCAGACCTACACCAGCAGTGATCGGGTCACCAATAGTTGACGCAAACACCAAGCGTTTAGTAGCAATGTATGTTGATCACGAATCGCTTGGGGATGACATTTTTAACCGCACTGCCATTTCCATGCCAGTGAAACTGGGGGATTTGGGTATAGAGGGGTATGCAATCAAGGCCAATGATAAGATAGCAACAACTTGGTCTAATATTAAAAAGAACGTTTTACATAAATAATGTATTTGTTAGAATTGTAAAACAAGAACCTAATACTAAAACGCAATTTGCGTAAGCACTATTGTAACACAAATGTGAGTTCAATATAAGAATTTAGCATTCTTGAAGGTCAGTTGCAAACTTTTTGTTGTAACAATGTTAAGAGCTTTAGAGCGTATCTCATAAATTATTTGTAGGGCGGAATCAACGCCAGATGCGCGTACGGCATCCGTTAGGTCTCTGTGCCTTGCCACTGAATAGGACGTGTCAAAAACGGGCGGACACAGGGACCCGCCCCTACGATGGATTTGAATTTTCTGGCGGGAACTGTTTAACGATTTATGAGATAGATTGTAGGAATATATGAAAATTTCAGAGCAACTCTGAAATTGCGGTTTTTCAAAAACGCTGAAAACCCTTATT
>JAPPMR010000693.1:0-8151 GCA_028818995.1 Candidatus Poribacteria bacterium
GTGTAAGGTTCAAAACAGATAGCATCTCTTCCCGGTGGTGTATATACAACCAATTCCCTAAATTGTGCATCCGATTCCATAACCATCCCGTATCCTGTATCCTTATTTTCAATAAAACATCGACTTACACCGTCAACCAATAGAACATCTGTGAAAACATGGTCAAGTTTCAGTTTTGCAAAGGGTTGTCCATTTCGTAGATCGAGCGTTTCTGTGGCATCCTTCTGTATACCGGTAGGCACGAGAACATGATCCAATTCCCAATATTTGTTGGCAGGAACGGTAATCACTGCTTTTGACGCATCTGCAGTTCCGGTTAGGTTAGTGCTAAAATACGGATGAATACCAAACCCCATCGGCATATTTCCTTCACCCGTGTTTTTGATGGAAACCTCCATTGTTAGTACAGCATCTTTGAGCGTATAGGTAATCTCAATTTTAAAAGGGAAAGGATATTGACGACTGACATCGGGAAAATCTTGCGAATTTAGCGAGCACACCAAAGTTGCACCGTTTTCATTAGCCTCGTGCTTATCAACTTTATAAGGACGATTCAACAACAGGCCGTGAATAGTAGTCGGTGACTCAGGTTCTTTGTCAAACTGGTAAGTTTTTCCCTCAAACTCCCATTTTCCATTCCGAATTCGGTTGGGGAAAGGAAAGAGAATCGGATTGCCGAAAGCGGTTGACCGTTGTTCCAACGTTTCTAAATCCGGTGGTTCGTCTATCAAGTTGAGCCAGTTATTTGCATCGGAAACCCTAAACGCGTAGCAGTTATTACCGAGTGCTGGGACAATCTCGGCAATCGCTTTTCCATTTTGTTCTATGGAGTAGACATCAAAACCGTGAGAATCCCATACTTTGCCGACTGAATACGAAGTTTGCGCCATCGTTTTTCCTTTGTCTGTGTTGATGAATATCGTTGAAAGTAAGAGAAGGACACAAATTATACCAATAGAAAGAGCAGATTGAAAAGAAAAGTAGTAAATTTCATTGTTCTTTCTCTCAACTACTTTATTTAACATCCGATAATTGGGTGGTTTTAATTAAAAAATCTACGAAGGAAGGATACACCCGATTTTCCTCTTTTGTCAGCTATCATATATACTCTGTTACCAAGTTCATCAATAACCTGTATTTTGATCATATTGTCTGCAAATTTCGGATAATCCAATTCAACTGTTGCCTTCTTATCACCATTTAATGTCAGGACATCATGCAAAACGTTAGATCTTCCTTTAAATTTCTTTTCCCATTCTGTTTTGTTTTCAGCAGGATCTTTTTTCCACAGAAAACCTGGAGGAGGATTTTCGTTGGTTGGTGTAACTAATAACCGAACCTGGCAAATTCCATCCGCATCTTCCACTTTGAATCTTGCTTTTCCTTTTGACGGTGAAAGCTTCTCAATTTTCGTTATATCATCAAAATTGGTCTTTACAGAATTAAAAAACAGACACTTATTTAACCATGCTGCACTACTTTTGGACAAATGTTTAGATTGCTTCTCGTATGACATTAGATAAGATGGACTTCTGTAATCACGGTTTAAACCGAAGGATTGTGCAAATTTATAAGTAATGGCATCTTTTGAATATTTGTCAAGGGAGTTATGTAAAATAATCTTACCGCTTCGTTGCCTAAAAACAATATTTTGTAACCGAATAGAAAGGCGCTTTAATTCGGCAGAAAGGCGTTTTAGTTCAGCACGGGTAGGTATTTTTACATTAGGTTTCTTTTCATTGCCTTTATCCACGAAAATAAAATAGAATATGTTGTATGTCTCAAAATGCTGTTTAATTTTTTTCATCACTCTTGTATTAGTATTTTTATGATAGTATTCATCGGCTGTATTACCCTCAAATAGATATACCTTTGCAGAACCATCACTATTTTTTTCAAACTTGAAAGACTTCCTTCCATAGCCGTGTCGTTCCATTTCATCAGCAAAAAAAGTTTGAGTGTCTCGTAATATTCTATCTATTTTCTCCGGTATATCTGCCTGAGGTAGACGGTTAGTGGGTAAGAAGTAAATCGGTACAACGACATTTTGGCTATTATTTTGTCTTGAAGGTGAAAAGTGTGCTATATCCCAAATACGGATGATACCATCGTTACCACCACCTGCGACATATCTTGAATCTGCAGAGACATCAACACAATTTGCATAATCGGAATACCCTTCTATTGATGCGTAACTGTTTCCATTGTCCACAGACCAGAATTTGAGTTCATTGGTGCCGCCACTGATAATGGTGTTTCCATCTTTCGTAAATACAAAATCGTTGGTATTTCCTGCAGGGATGACGGTATAGTTTTGCCAATCTGGTGGATGATACAATTTGATATCTTCATCATTATCTGCGATTGCAAGAATAGGATTCTGCGGATCGGGTAAGAACTTCATAGTCTCAATCCATCCAACTTTTTTGCCTATCACATCAATACTTTCTCGCTTGATGATCTGATTTCCATCAATCTCCCAGATGTTAACGATATCATTTCTTGAATCTACCGTTGCCATAAGTTTGCCATCTGTAGAAAATGTATGGTCTTCTTCAAAGTTTTCACCTTTAAGCCTGATCGCCTCTATAGGTTTTGTTGGATTACTAACATCCCAAAGTTCCAAACCGAAAGTCTCAACCACTAAGTGTTTTCCATTTGGTGAAAAAACTGCATCATAACCTGGGCCACGGATAGAACTAATAAACTTTTCCTCAGCAATACCCCATAATTTCACGTCATCTTGAATATCCCTAAAATCAGAGATAGCAAGTATTTTTCCATCCGGAGAAAATGAAACTGAATCTCCATTGAACTCTGCTAATGGAGTCGTAGGAGTTTGGATATCCCACAATTTGATATCTTTCTCATTATCATTGCTATGGGTTATACTTACTACTAAATTGTGGTTGGTAGGTGAAAATTTGACAGACTGCAAGTAACCACTATGTGCGAATTCTGCGATAAGTGTTGGTGTTGGTTTTTCGGGCACAGTAGCGAATTTCTGTCGAATGTCATCTGGTATCTCCACAGTTCGGGGGATTCGTGGAGGCGGATCATCATTTTTTGATAGAATCTTGTCGATTGCCTGTTGTCTGTCGTTAACTTGCTGTTTTAAGTGGTTAATGAAAAAAATAAAACAAAATAGGATGCCAAATCCAATTAATAATAGTAATAAGAAAACTTTAATTTTCATATTGTTATCCTATGCTATACTGTGCCATATTTTTACTAACACTATGAAACCGATCCTACCGTTGCTCTTTATTGTTTAGCACACCACTGGATCCAGCGCAGTAATACCTCTCGGAAGTTCGGGTTAGAATAGGTGACGTTGTCATGTCCGCTCTGGAGACAGAAAATACGGGAATTGCCATATTCACGCGCCCAACCTAACACGTCCATACTATTCGGATGGTCAACGGTTAGCAGGATAGTGCTATCTTCACCTGCAGATTTCATCGTATAGGTTTCGTCTCCCATTTCCCAATCGGCAATTCCTTCAGTAATCGGATGGGTGGGGTCAGTGACTTGTACCTGCAGTGTTTGCTTCGGAAAGTAACCGAAATCAGTACGCTCATGAATACCACACATATCAGAATATTTATCCCACTCAGGAAAGGCGAGGATAGCATGATGAAGTATGACTAATCCCTGACCGCGTTCGGTGAGACCCAGGATGGTTTTTGCCTGTTCCTCTGTTGGATAAGGACGGTGGAAGTTGTAAAAGACAACGGTATCGTATTCCTTCTGATCTGGGTCGTCTACAAAAACGTCTAAATCTTCTCGAACGAACGCAATGCCTTCCATGCTTTGAAAGACTGCGTCAAAGTCTTTTTCTCGAAATCCGTGTTCTCCTGTTACGACTGCGATGTTCATGGATGTATTTTTCTCCTATAGTTAGGACTATTTGTTTTTTTTACATATTTTTGCTGGAAAGTCGCGAGCTGGAGCTCGCTCCTACAGAAGAGGGTTGTGTGAGACACTTGATCGACAACTAAATAATAATTCATAATTTAAGAGTTGATATAACTCAATATGTGCTTTATGAGTAGCAATTGTTACGGCACGCGGAGCGTGCCTACTACTATGCAGATTTAATCAATAATAGCCTGATAGGTTAGCACTCGGAATTGGGAATGGAACGGTGCATCACCGATTAATTGTGTCATCAAGATGCCGATTAATTTTTCTACAGGATCAATCCAAAATGTTGTGCTTGCAAGACCGCCCCAACTGTATGTACCTAAAGAACCGAGGGTGTGTGTGTCAGCGACATCGGTGACAACAGCAAATCCTAATCCAAAACCGCATCCAGTTCTCCACAACGGTTGCCAATCATCAGGGATATGATTCATTGTGATAAGTTCAACTGTTTTTCTGCCGAGCAGACGAACACCGTCGAGTTCACCCTCATTGAGCATCATTTGGCAGAACCGTAGATAGTCAGCAGCGGTTGACAGAAGCCCCGCACCACCCGAATGATGAAAACTTAAGGGTCCGCTTGAAACAGGTGCATTTTCAAGCACCTGAATACCACCATCTTCCGTAGGTTCATATAACGTGGCGTATCTGTCAACTTTTTCTTTTGGAACAGAGAAGTCTGTATCTACCATCCCTAACGGTTCAGAAATTTGCTTTTTCAGGAACTCAGCAAACGGCATTCCTGAGACCACTTCCACAAGATAGCCAAGCACATCGGTAGACATACCGTAATTCCACGCGTCCCCGGGTTGGTGTAAGAGCGGGATATTTCCGAGTTCCTGTGCCATGTGTGCAAGGTTGCCTCCGTAAAAATCTGCTTCCCTATATCGATCATTAATTGGATGCACCCAGTCGCCACCATAGATAAGACCTGCGGTATGCGTGAGAAGATGTTTAACAGTCACCTCTCGTTCTACATCAACGATAGCGTCACCGTGATTCGCGTATGCCTTCATGTCCTTAAAAGCAGGGATAAAATCGGATACGGGTGTACTGAGTTGAAAATGCCCTTCTTCATAGAGCATCATCACAGCGACGCTGGTAATCGGTTTTGTCATTGAATAGATGCGGAAGATGGTATCAAATTCTATCGGTTTTGCAGATGCAATATCTTGCATGCCGAATTTTTCAAAATGAACGAGTTTACCTTCACGCGCGATCATCGTCAATGCGCCAGGGATTTTTCCATCGTCTATCCAGTGTTGCATGACTGGGGCAATCCGTTCCAACCGCGCTGCGGACATGCCGACCTCTTCTGGCACCGCGCGCGGAATTCCATAGTCCATAAGTCTGTTTCTCCTCAGTTAATAACCAAAGTTATCCGTAATAGATTTAGTGGAGGCTTGTGTCTCTTTTGAACCCATAGGTATCAATTTAACATATTAGCTTTCTTGTGAGAGGGTTTGTAAACCCAATTTTTACATCTTGAGTTCCGTGAATCAACGCCAAATACGCGTTTGGTATTTGGCGGGAACGACATATAGATTTTATATACATTTCGCCTCTACGAGGCTCAAGAGCATGTTTGTCCGCGTTTCTATAAACATTCCGCCTCTACGAGGCTATACACATTCAGAAAAAGGTTCATGTTTTTAAAATGACACTTATGTGTTAGTTATTTTGCAACCGATACACTATTTCTCTGCATCAAGTAAAGCCTGATAGGTGAACTTCCTGAAATCTCCGTGCAAAGAAGAATAGGGGTTACTAAGAAGCTGCGTCATCAGGATTCCGATGAGTTCTTTTTCTGGGTCAATCCAAAAGGTAGTTGCAGCTGCTCCACTCCAACTGTATGCTCCTGTAGACCGTTTATTTTTATCGTCATCCTTACGGATTACAACATGAAATCCGAGTCCGAATGCTCCATTCTTGTCATACTGATGATGTGGATAACGCATCAGTTCAACGGTTTCAGTCTTTAAGATGCGTACACCATCCAATTCACCACCATTGAGTAACATCTGACAGAAACGTAGGTAATCCGCAGCAGTTGAAACGAGTCCACCACCCCCAGAAGGGAAGAAAGAGACATCATCGTTTGCAAGCGGCACATTTGCCGCGAGTTTCATCCCGTCTTCTTTGTTATGTCTATATAGCGCTGCAAATCGCTCTACTTTTTCCTTTGGAACTGAAAATGCTGTATCTACCATGCCGAGTGGTTTGAATATCTTCGTTTGTAAAAATTCTTCAAACGACATTTCAGATATAACCTCTACAAGATAACCGAGAACATCTGTAGAAACACCGTAGGTCCATCTTGCCCCGGGTTCGTGAACGAGGGGTATCTCTCCAAGTTTCTCTGCCATTTCTGTTAAACCTGAACCACGTTTAAAAATTTTCAATTCACCATAGAGTTTATCAACAGGTTTTCTACCCCACCCGTAAGTTAAACCGGATGTGTGGGTTAGGAGATGTTTTACTGTCATCTTATTTTTTGCGGCATGGGTTTCTGTCTGTTCTTTGTTATATACCTTCATGTCTTTGAAGGCGGGTATATACATTTCAACAGGGTCATCAAGTTTCAAATGCCCTTCATCGTAGAGTATCATTACAGCAACGCTGGTAATCGGTTTCGACATTGAGTAGATACGGAATATCGTATCGGGTTCAACCGGTTTTTTGTTTTCAACATCTCGCATGCCGAGAGGTTCAAAATGTGCAATCTTCCCTTTTCTTGCAATGACAGTCAGGAATCCCGGTAGTTGCCCTTTGTCAACGTACCTCTGCAGCGCAGGTGCGATTTCTTCAAGCCGTTCAGTAGAAACACCAACATCCTCTGGCACTGCCATCGGCAAGCCATGCTGTGGTACGACTGTAGCAGTTCCACAGGCAAGTATACCGATGCAAAAAACGAATAATAATATATACTTTAGATTTCTCAAATTAGGCTCCTGTGTAGTTTATGGAACTTGTTTGATATAACCCCAACGTGTCGTTAATTTTGATTGTGGGTCAACGCTAAGAATTTGGGCTAAACCTATATCCATAGCCTCTTTAAGTTCATTTTGGCTCCGCGCGACGTTGGAGATGCGTATCTCCTCAATAATTCCTATTAATCCATTAGCATTATCAATATTCGGCACACCGATTGTAATCGGATCGTTGCTCTGAAACGTAGCCGCATTCGCTTTCTCTGCCTCTAATTGACCATCAACGTAAAGACGTCCCATATCTCCGTCAAACGTAAAGGCAAGGTGGTGCCATTTGCTATCTGTGATTTGGGAAGTACCGTTCATGTTGAACGCGCATCCGCCATTTGCACCGATCTGAGCGTGCAGGACTCTCTGATTAACCTCCACCCAAATACCGTAATTACGATTGGTACAGCCTGCCTGCTGTTTGCAGACAATTCCTTGCCATTTACCATCATGCCCTGTTATTTTGACCAATACTTCAATAGTGAGTGTTTCTAACTCCAAATTCTTCGTAGAATCCACGACAACATAACCACTTTTATCGCCGGGGAATTGTAACCCTTTTCCAAATTTCGCTTTGACCCACTTTAGACTACCGGTTATTTCGCCATGATGTCCATTGCCAGAGGCATCTCGGACAGTTTTCCCGCTTCCTTCCTCAAAGAGCCAAACTGCGACGGTGTGTCTGTCAACTGCTGCATGTGTGGATACAACACTCAGTACTACCAAGACCATAGCTCCAATTAAGATATAGCGCGATTTTGAATAAATATGTTGCACTTTCATTTCCTCCTTTATTCCGATTGATCATCGCAAATATTGTATGCGTCCTTGTCCCTCAGAAGCAGTATTACTAAACAATATGAAAAACTGTGGTCATCTTATCAAATAAGAGGTTTTAAGTCAATGATTGGATTGCCGGTTAAGTCATGGTAAATTTTCATTTATGGTGAATTATTGAAATAGTTATACACTTCACTTGTAGGAGCGATCTCCGAATCGCGACAAAACGCCTTGATAGTCGGGAATCGGAGTTCCCTCCTACAGTTCAAAAATGTCTAATTAATTCTATAATCTACCATAATATTGATACACAGTAAGATATAAAG
Source organism: Candidatus Poribacteria bacterium (assembly GCA_028818995.1). The sequence continues at coordinate 8,009 of JAPPMR010000693.1, forward strand.
ACAATCAAACCTATTGCGCCGTTAAATCTTATAGATATACCTGAATTTGTGCCCACGTTTCTGCATCTATTGGGATACCATCCTGTTCCCGTTTGCGTTGTTCCTCCCAACCGCGTTCCCCAGGCATCTGAATTGCATCAACT
>JAPPMR010000693.1:8161-20317 GCA_028818995.1 Candidatus Poribacteria bacterium
CGACAGCGCGCTTCGCAGACTTAAGATACGCTATAAATCTTTCTATCTCGGCACTGAATCCGGGAAATTCTCTAAAACTTGCAACATTCATCACAAGTACAAACAACCCGTTACCGACACGTGCATCCTCGCTACGACTACTTCCCGCTCCTGTCAGCGCACCTGCAAGAATGTCCACAATTACACTTAATCCGAATCCTTTGTGTGAGGCAATCCCGCCGAAAGGCAGTATGGCAGCGGGTGGGACTCCATAGAAATCCTCTGCCTCGGTGGTTGACTCGCCTTCAGCGTTGATGAGCCAACCTTCTGGAAGTACCTCATTGCGATGCCGTTTTACACGGATCTTTCCCGATGCGACAACACTGGTAGACATGTCCAACACAATTGGATCTTGCCCTTCAATCGGCACTGCACACGCAATCGGATTGGTAGAGAGTCGACCTTCAATGCCTCCGTGCGGTGCAACGCATGTGCCGCCGCCGTGGTCATTTACCATGAGCAATCCAATCATCTCAGCATCTGCCGCAAGGCATGCATATCCACCTAATCTTCCCACCTCATTGCACCGCGACACAGCAACAGAACTAATATCTGTCTGCTTTGCCTTCTGAATTGCCAACTCAACGGCACAGGTCGCAATGACGGGACCGAAACCCCAATTACCATTTAATACCGCAATGGATGCTGATTCGTGCAGCGTTTCTGTAGGTGCACCGGGTTGGATTAACCCTGCTTCCAATTCTTGCACATATTTTGGGAGATGGATAACACCGTGTGAATCATGTCCAACGCGATTCGCATCTACCATAGAGCGGGTTACGATTTTCGCTTCGGATGCTGGGATATTCAATTTTTGAAAAACGTTGAGGCAAATATTGGTGAGTTCTTCTGCGGTAAGGTTCGGCATTATGGGAGTCCTTGTGTGAAATGCCTCTATCTGTTTTTAAACTAAAAGGAGGGATTATACGTCTTCTGTCTGTTTGAGGATTTCTGCTATCCGCTCAGCAAAACGGAACGCGCTGTTGTCTTCTGGCGCATAGCCTATCACTTCTCGTGCATTGGTGATACTCCAGAACTTATGTGAATTGTCGCTGATACCGTAGAAAATCTGGAATGGGATTCCGTTTTCGTCCTCTATATTCTCCGTTTCAATGCTCTTGACAAAGAGTTGGACTTGATCACGGACACTCAAATATGCACCAAGTGCGCGATGCATTTTTTCATAATTATCTGCTGTAACATCATCCATATCTGTCTCTCGCGGCGCACCGATGCGGATCTGTACATTCTGCAGTTTCCCGCCTTTCCTATCGCCACTCGCAAAGACAAAACCGAGATGTTCATACGCTTCCTTTGCCCATCCGTAGAAGTTATCTGATAGCGGACGCATCTCTGGCGTTACAAAATCCCATTTGCCTGCCCAGATAAGATTCTCGTAATAATCTGCTGCGTGATTGGAACTACAGACAACGACGCGTCGGACACCTGTTTCAAGGCTGGTTTGATAGATGTTGTATGCCATTTGGACGTTATTGAGTTCATTCTCAAAACCGCCACCTTGGAATGCACAGTGGACAACTGCATCAACACCTTCAAAATAGTGTTTGTATAGGTCACGGTCAGGGTCGCTAACGTCAACGATTTCAATATCTTTGACTTCTTCTCCTTGCCGATTCGTGGTTCTTACGTCAAGTAGAACGAGATCGTAACGTTCTCGGAATGCTGGTAGCATGCGTCCGGCGACATAGCCTGCTGCGCCTGCGATTAGGACTTTTCTGGGCTTTGGCATTATTTTTCGGTGTTTCCTTCCGTTGGGTAAAATGAGGTGCTTAGGGAGTTTGTTGATGTACCGCTATTTTGCGCTTTAGGAGACAAGATCCAGTCCTAATATTAGGGGAATGAATGTCCTGAAGAAGAGGTCTTTGGGCGTCTTCGTTTTCGTCTCCGAGTTGATTTTAACTTTTCCACATCGTGATCGGTTTTTTCACTTGATTTTGACTCTGCTGCAGTAGAATATTTTGAAGAGCCAGATTTAGGTTTCTGATGTTCACTCTGAGTCGATCTTGACTTTTTAACATTAATCGCTTTTTCTTGTTTTTCAAGTTCAGCGTTAATATCTTTTATTAACCTTTCAGTTTTACTATTAGGAATTTTACCCGCCATCTCGTACAGCTGTCCCAATTTATAGGATAGACTTCCAATATCACTACTATCCCTATTCTTTCGATCAGTATGACCCAATATACGGTCAAGCATCTGAAAAAGAAGTTTTCCAGCAACTCGCAGGTTATAATCTGATTTAAATTTATCAACTAAATCTTCATTAGGCTCCTTAAATTCTCGCTCTTCAAGAAATTTAGGATCCACATGAGTAGAACCTTTAGGAACAAGTGTGTCCAAATCTGTTCCCACCTTTGCATTCCTTTTTTTCTTAAATAGTTGATATTCAAAGGCAAACCATTTAACAATTGCATCTCGCATTTCTTGTAGTTTCTTTTTTTCATTTACTTCAAGTAACATTTCAAAATTGTCCTTCACATATCCTTCGTACAGGTCATTCTCAATACAATACCCTTCTGTCCAAATAATATCTTCAGGTTGAGGGTTTGTACAGAACAGACGCTCAAGATCTCTATCCGCCATAAAAGCCACTGCCACCCCACGCTTGTCAAATAGTTTATCCTTTTGTGCATAAATTTTAAGCAACTCATCGATATTACCTGCATAAAACACGCGTACCCAACCAGCCTCGAAACTTTTATACATCCAACGATAGAGTACTTTATCAGTTTTCCCTTCAACAACAACCATGCGTTTTTGTCCTGAGTGGCGTATATGACTTATAAGATCTTGTAGCCTTTTTCCTGTGTCGTCGGATAGTTTTGGAACTGTTAAACTAAGATCCCTACGGAGTTCCCTATTCATTTTTATTCTCCAAGTTTAAAATGTATTCCTTATCAGGAAACTGTCCGTAAATCCACTCCGAATGTGTTGCAACGAAAAACTGATTTCCTGTCTCTTGTTTAAGGGAAATCGGTAGTAAGACATCTTGCCAATCTTGGTGCAAACTTAACTCCGGTTCATCAATGAAAATAACCGTGTTATCACTAAAGGTGTTATAACACAAAAACCCTAGCATTTGCTTCTCACCAGAAGAAAGTTTATTAGCTCCTATAGCAGCTTTATTGCCTTCTTTTTTTCTCCCAAGTTGAATTCCTTTTGCTACTTTAATTTGGCGTTTATAAAAAGCTTGGACGTATTCATCTAACACCGTCATTCGATTTTCCAACTTTTGACGTTGTTTACTTGTCTCAAGCAAATCATCCTGAATATGTTCCAATGCGGAAATCGCATGATCACTGTTAGGTTGGAGGCCATCTGATGAAGAAACTTCTTTGCCAATCCGTAGGGACAATTCAGCATAAAGTTCATTGACTTTGTCAGCAATCTCAATTTTTTTAAGAGGTAGTAATTCTTCTATATCCTTCGTAGAAACTGAGGTTATGAATTTATGTCTATCAGTTGATAACTCTTCTGAAAATTGTGACATTGCTGTTTGCAACATCTCCGCAGGCGAACTTAGTAATCTCACCACCGCCGCATCTTCAGTATTTTCAGTACTCACGGAATCAATAGAAAACCCCCCTTCAATTCTCCGAAATGTGGGAAAGAATAAACTATCTTGTCCCAGAGATGCTATTTGTCTATCAAGATTAATAACAGGGACCTTAGTAGAAAAACCTTTGACGTTCAACTCATGATTCTCTGTTTTATTGTTACTCTTCCAACTAATACCAATGCGAATTTTCGGGCCTCTATGTCTGGCGCGTACTCTGCTTCTCCTTACTCCGTTTACACGGTGCTGGGGAGGTGGTTCATATTTAAAACGTTCTAGAGTCAAGGAAAATTGGTCAGTTTCAATTGAAACTGACTTAAACGGGATTTCCTGGGAAATCCGGTGAATATTTCCACTAATTAAATACCAGATTAGCTTCAGCAAAGTCGTTTTGCCGCAACCGTTCGTTCCAGTAAAAATATTCAAATCTTTATTGAACTCCAGATCATAATCAAATTGTTCATTTAGTCCTTCGACTTTAAGACTTTGTATCATGTTTCTTTGCCTCCTTTCTTTAGGCACCTAAATCTTTATGCAGAGGAACTTACTGAACTAAAATGGTTTAAAGCATTATGGCATATATCAGAAAATACCTCAACGTAAAATCCGAATATCTACGAAATTTTCAACTTCTCTTTGCAGTGCCGCGCCAGCATTTTCATCTCATAAATGACCTGCGTCTCGGTTTGCATCAGTTGACTATAGAAAGGCGGGACAGGTTCTCTTCTAAAGAGTTTATCAAAGAAACTTCGCTGTGCTTCTGCTGGCACTTCAAAACGTGGTGTTTCTGCACGTGATGGGTCTATCCCTAAGTATTCTATGGAGAGATAGTGTGCTGTGTCGTCTTTTTTTATTTCCCCTTTACCGATACTGCCAGTAATCTTCCGTCCATAACCTACGGCATAAACTCTGCCTGTCGTTTGACTTAGGACTGTATAACCGCCCTCGTCAATAGATTCATTCCAGCACTTCTCAAATCCGTTTTTGGGAAGGCGTTCGCGGAGTTCTTCTGCAGAACGCACTACAAATCTGTTTTGATGTAGGATTTTAGTGATAGGAAATTCCTCATCCTGCTCTGTTAGTGGGAGAGGACCTGTCAGCAGATCAACGTTATCAAGTGTCCAGACAACACCGTCTCGGACACCCTTTGCCAAGTTTAGATGTTTTTCAACAAACTCTCCGTTTAACGGATGGAGGCAGTAACCTTTGTTACCATTAAACACGGCGCGCAATTTTCGGCGATGATCTATCACTGAGAAACGCTTTTCAGGAATAGGTATCTCTAACTGGAGAGTGCATCCTGTATCTAAATCGGTTGTCAGATTCAGCTGTGATTTACGTAGTTGTGCAAGACGTGTCAATGCTGTCTGACTTTTGGATAGAACACGTCCAATTAGATATTCACTTCGGAGTGCGGGGATTTCTGTGGCGAGTCGTTCAAGCGTAACGGCATCAAGTTTCTCCAGCATCACTTTGTGTTCCCATCGTGTGCCGCGTTCATGTGCAAGGATTTGGAACTGCTGTTTATCACCGCTGGTACGGATATATCCGAGTGCTGTCCACGGATCAAAGGTCGCGCGGTAGTATCCGCTTGTTTCAACATCGCCCCCCGCCAAGGCGCAATCTCGCCGCTCATATCGGGAATAGATACCAAATTGGAACTCATAAGTTTCGTAGTTTTCCAAAGCTTTGCGTAAGTCGCGTGCGAACTCACTGCCGCGTGAATACTTTCTGAAAATTTGTTCAGTACGTTGTGGCTGATTGAGCGCATCAAGGAACGATCCGATAGGGATACCTGCCTCTTCCACACCTTCGTCTTCACTTTTTCCAAAAACCTTTGTTTTGGTTTTGAAAGGTGGATTTCTGAGCGTTACATCACGTTGCGAAACGAGTTGCAAAGCAGGATCGTCTGCCATTTTTGCGATGGTTGGCGCGTCACCAAGGATCTCTGCTAATTTCGTTTCGTCAATTTTTTCCATTAAAACCACGCCACGTTTGAGTTCTGCGAAATGAATAATGTCGTTGAGGTTATACTGAAGCGGGGCACTGGAAGAGAGGTTATCGTAGCTGGAGCGATGGAACCGTATTCGCGGCTTAATCCGAAAAACAGGCGTGAGACCGTAGTCTTTTAGCAACGCATATAAGGTCACAGTATAAGATTCTTCGTGAACCTTTTGTGCAAGAATACCACGTTCGTTTGGCTTATTGTCCACGATTAACCGCTCTTGTACAAGACGGCTATCGTTGCCAAAAATCATCATCCGATGTTCTTCTCTATTATCATCAACTAACATGGATCTATCCCCCCTTCATATTTAAACCTCGTATTCAAACTTAAGGATTATCCCGCTCTTAGCCTTTGTCTTGCAAGTGCTGCTGCACCAAGCACACCCGCATTATCTCCCAATTCTGCCTTAACAATCTGAACGCCTTTTAATGTATCGGGTAGTGCGTATTTTTTTGCAGCTTTGCGGATATCGTCTATAAATGTATCATCAAGTGCTTCAACGACACCGCCACCTAAAATAATCATCTCCGGATTTAAGAAATTCACAATAGAACCGATACCAACACCAAGATATTTTGTGACATCTTTAAAAACTTTCAGCGTTACTTTGTCTTTGCTACGAAGTGCTTTAGCCAAAGTGCCGCTCCGAATTAACCCGAGATCGCCATCGGTGAGTTCTGTAAGTATGCTTTTTTTCTTTTTTTTCAGTATCGCTTTTTGAAATTGTTTTGCCATAGCGGTTCGGCTTGCGAGTGCTTCTAAACATCCGCGGGTCCCACATCCACACTTGGGACCGTCTGCTTTAACAATGATATGCCCGATTTCTCCCGCAGTCTTGCTGGCGCCGTGGAAAAGTTCGCCGTTCAGAATAATGCCGCCTCCAATGCCAGTGCCAACAAAAATTCCAACCAAATTCTGAACGTTTTGCCCTGCTCCAAACGTGTGTTCACCGAGCGTTCCCACGTTCACATCGTTATCAACGAATGCTGGAATATCAATACGTGCTTCTAACTCAGTCTTTAACGGCACATCCTTCCATCCGAGATTCGGGGCAAAAATAACGACCCCTGTCTCTGGGTCAAGCGGTCCCGGCGCGCCGATGCCGATTGCTTGAATAGAATTTGCAGCGACACCTGATTCTTGAAAAGCCTCACGGATACAGTCTGCAATCCGATCAATCACGATGGACGTATCGTCTTTCGCTTGCGTTGGAATTTTGGCTGTGCTGAGGATATTGCCTTCTTCACTAACAACGGCGGCAAGTATCTTTGTCCCTCCCATATCTACTCCGACAACATTGGTGTTCATTTTTATTTCCTTTATATCAGTATTGTTTTAGTGTGCAATTTCTATGACGCAAAAATTGAAAGCAATTTTTGTTTAAAGTTTACTTCTGATAATTGTTCCCATCTTTCTAAGAACATCTGATAGTCAGCATTGCGAGTTTTGCGGGTACGTGCGATAAGTGTATCAACCCCTGGCAATTCAGTAGATTGAAAACTTCCTTTATAATCTGCCAAGACCTCCAAAACAACATCACTATCGTGTATATCACCAAGTATATCTTGTAAGTCAATAATAGTTTTAATAAATTCCGTAAAATGTTTATCGTAGTTTATAGCGAAAAACTCCATCGTATACCGAAGCCTTTTAATGGAAATGCGCATGTTGTGGAGTTCTTCTCGCTTTTCCGGGTCTCGGATAAACTGCTCCCATGTGTAGACTTCTTCAACCTTTTGCGGAAGGATAATACGGGCATTCTCGCGAAAACTCTGCTTCGGATTGAGTCCTGTGATTTTTTGCGGCTTTGCCATCTCATTCATTTACCTCAAAGAACGTCAGAAATTGTGTTCCAAAATCTCTTGCATCAAGTTCTGTAAACAGGTTTAACATCGGTTTTCGTGCCTTTTCTCGTTCATGCTGTAGTTGTTCAATCAATCTTTGAATATCACCTTGTTCCGCTCCTGATAAACTTTGCAACTCCCTTTGAAAACGAGCGATGAGGACATCAAGATCACGTACTACTCCCATTGTCCGTGTAATAGTTCGGACCTGTTTGTAGTGTTTTTTGAACGGCTCTTTTTGAAAGCAGTCGGTGAAGTTGTCCATTGCGGCTCGCAACCGTCGTGAGGCAACGCGCATGTCGTGGACGAATTTAATATCTGTGCCATCAATTGCACCTGCTTTGTGAGACATCATTTCTCGGAAATAACTCACGATAATTAGTCTTGCACAGACTTCTAAAGTCTTATCGGGTGCGATCCCTTTGATTTTAATTGCCGTTGACACTGTTTACCACCCTTTTAACCATAAACTTGAATTAAGGATTTTCTAAAAAAGGAAGAGTTTTGCCAACAAAAAGTAGGTAAAAATCCCAATCACGTCAATCGCTGTTGTAACAATTGTTTGACCTTCCATATCTGTTTTCGTAATTTTCTTGTTTTATAGTGCCAGTTTTTAGGATTTCGCACAGTGTCGGAGTAGATGATCGGTGAGAACGAGTGCTGCCATTGCCTCTACAATAGCAGGTGCCCGTACTAACACGCACGGATCATGTCTTCCACTTGCCTCTAATGTCACCTCATTTCCGTCCATATCCACAGTCTGTTGTGGTTTACCGATTGTCGCTGTCGGTTTGAAAGCGACTTGAAATACAATATCCTCGCCGTTTGAAATACCTCCTTGCGTACCACCGGAATTGTTTGTACGAGTACGAATCTGTCCCGAATTATTGTAAAATTCATCGTTGTGTTCAGAACCTGTCATGGTTATACCACCAAACCCGGACCCGATTTGGAATCCCATCGTTGCGGGTAGAGACATCATTGCCTTAGCCAAATCTGCCTTGAGTTTGTCAAAGACAGGTTCGCCGAGCCCTACAGGAACATTGCGGCTAACCGATTCAATTATACCTCCAAGGGAATCCCGATCACGTCGTGCTTGATCAATACGTTCCGCCATTTTTGGACTGACAATTGGATCAGGGCACCGAACTGGACTGGCTTCTATCTCTTCAAGTGTTACCGTGTCTGTGTCCACTGTGGCTTCTAATGTATGAATCTGCTTGACATAAGCGAGTGTTTCAGTATCACATCGCTCACGTAGAATCTGCTTTGCAATTGCGCCTGCTGCAACGCGACCAATGGTTTCTCTTGCACTTGCTCTACCACCTCCCTGCCAATTCCGAATGCCATATTTTTGCTGATATGTAAAATCTGCGTGCGAGGGACGGTAAAGGTCTTTCAAGTGATTGTAGGCATCAGGCCGCGCATCTTTGTTCCACACCAGCATAGAGATTGGCGTGCCGAGTGTTTTGCCTTCAAATACACCAGAGAGTATTTCAACGACATCTCCCTCCTGACGCGGTGTTGTGAGATGGCTTTGTCCCGGTCTGCGACGATTGAGTTCATATTGTATAGCGGATATATCAACCTCAATCTGTGGTGGGCATCCGTCAACAACAACACCGACAGCGCCGCCATGGGATTCCCCCCAAGTTGTAATCCGAAAAAGGTGACCGAAAGTATTCATTGATTTTTATTCCAATAGACACGTTTTGAAGCGCGCGACTTTGTTTTTAAGGTGTATATTTTACATTTCTTGTGATATACTATAGCAAATTGCCAATAAACATGCAAGTAATTTGACATTAGCATTGGTATCACTCACCTAATTGACCGTTGCTCTTACAATGCTCACCTACTGCGGAAATGTCTACGTATTTTCTGGATTTGCTATATGCTATAGAGGATAGATAATGGAACTTTTTAAACGTTATATTACCTTTCTTTTGATATTTATTGCTATCGTGCTTTTGTGGAATACTGTGGTTATTTATCCACTCAAGATTTTCGTTGTGTTTATGCACGAAGTAAGCCACGGACTCGCAGCGATTGCTACCGGTGGCAGCATCGTCGAAATTGAGATTAATCGACATCAGGGGGGACATGCGCTCACGCGGGGTGGGTCTCGTTTCTGGACACTATCTGCTGGCTATCTTGGTAGTTTGTTATGGGGAGGTGTTATTCTACTATTAGCAGCAAGGACTCGTTTTGGTAAAGTGGTGAGTGTGTTAATCGGCATCGGCATGGTAGCGATTACTATCGGTTTCGGATCCGATATGTTCACTTATCTTTTCGGCATCGGTTTTGGGGTAGTGCTTATCCTTTTGGGGTTATATCTGCCGGAGAGTGTCAATGATTGGATATTACGCATAATTGGTGTAACAAGTTGCCTTTATGCGATTCTTGACATCAAGAGCGATGTTTTGGATCGTTCAAATTTGCGTTCTGATGCTCGGATGCTGGAAGAAGTAACAAGCCTTCCAACACTGTTTTGGGGCATATTATGGATTGTTATTGCCATTGGGTTGACTTTATGGTTTCTCTACATAGCGGGGAAATCTTCTGATTCTACAGATGCGGGAAGCACAGACTCGGCGCCTACGGAGATGGGTTAATTGTTAAGCGGACCGAAATCTATACTGTAAAAGTTAAGCAACCATACACATAGACCTAACAGAAACAGCGGAATACAAATAAGGAGGATGAGAATAAAGACACCCCATATCCAGGAACCTTTGGATTTGGCGACGGTTGCCAACCGAGCGATCAACACCCCGCCGCCTATTATAATCAAAACGACGAGCCCAAATACCACCATTACCATTTCTGTTTCCTCTCTATGAATCCTCTAAAGAAAAGTCCTATCACGTTACGTGCAACGCTGATTGGCATTGCCCTCATCCCTCTTAACAGTTATTGGATTCTTCATCTCAGTTACATCTGGGATTCCAACCGTCCCACAAGTTTGGCGTTACTTTTCAATGTGCTGTTTACGCTGCTTGTTCTCATTGCGCTCAATGCGTTACTACGTCGGTTACGTCCGACACTTGCTTTTACACAAAGCGAATTGCTAACTATCTACGCGATGCTGTGTCAAGCTTCTGTTTTCGCTGGACGCGATATGCTGCAAGTGCTCGTGCCGTTAATGGGTAACGGTTTCTGGTACGCAACACCTGAAAACGAGTGGGCACAACTCTTTCATCAACATCTTCCTGAATGGCTTGTTGTTGGCGAACAAGATATATTACAAGGATTCTATAAAGGTGAATCCACGTTTTATCTACAAGCACATATACAAGCGTGGTTGCTACCAACGCTTATATGGGTAGGTTTCTGTCTCGTTATCGGTGTAACGATGCTTTTCCTCAATGTGCTGTTACGTAAACAGTGGCAAGAACATGAACGCCTTACCTACCCAATTGCCCAACTCCCCTTTGAAATCACGCAAGGAAAGAACCGCTTTTTCAATCGGCGGATGATGACTGTGGGTTTGTGCATCGCTGCCGGACTGAACCTTCTTTATAGTTTACACCAAATCAACCCAGTTTTCCCGACAATTCCACTTTATCACAATTTCCGACTCGCTGAAAAGCCGTGGAGTGCTATGAATAATCCCGGTTTTCGTATTAGCTTCTTTCCATTTGCGATCGGTGTTGGCTTTTTGATTCCACTTGATTTAGGATTTTCCTGTTGGTTTTTTCACCTGTTTTGGCACTTTCAACGAATTGTCGGCGAGAGCTTTGGATGGCGTGGTTCAATCGGATTTCCGAGAGAAATGGCACAGATTCGTGGTGTATGGATAGCCCTATTTCTCTGGACGTTGTGGATGGGACGTTCACATGTTAAAGTTGTGTTAAAGACCTTGTTCAGCAACCGTGCACTGACGCATAGTGATGAAGACGAGGCGTTACGCTACAAAACAGCAATAATCGGAACGCTTGTTGGATTCATCTTGATTATAGCATTTTGTTTGAAAGCAGGAATGTCTTTATGGTTTGCTGCACTGTTTTTTGTTCTTTATTTTGCAATGTCAATTACTATCACCCGCATCCGTGCCGAATTGGGACCGCCTGCACACGATCTATACAACGCAGGTCCAGATTTACTCTTAACCGATGCCTTTGGCACACGGCGTATCGGCAATCGCAATTTATCAGTGATGTCGCTGTTTTTCTGGCTAAATCATCTCTCTTATCGCGCGCATCCGATGCCACATCAATTGGAGGCTTTAAAACTTGCACATCAAACCCGTTTTAATTCAACGCAACTACTGTGGGTATTAGCAATAGCGATTTTTGTCGGTGCGCTTTCGGCTGCGTGGGGACATCTTCACCTTTCCTATCAGGTTGGTTTAGAGAACGCGCGTTCGTGGTATGCCCGTGCTGCTTTCAATCGACTCGCTGGATGGCTCTATAATCCGGGCGAAACAAACTTCAGCGGCTTGTTGTATACAGCAGGCGGGTTCACTTTCGCGATTGGTCAACTACTATTGCGATGGCGATTTATTCAGTGGCCCCTACATCCTGTTGGATATGTCGTTTCAAGTTGGTGGACGTTTACCGGTCTTTGGTTTCCACTCTTAATCAGTTGGACGATCAAACGGATTCTGCTTTCAACAGGTGGTGTTCGGTTATATCGGCGTGCTATTCCGTTTTTTATTGGATTGGTTATCGGGGATGTAATCGTTG
>JAPPMR010000661.1:0-5528 GCA_028818995.1 Candidatus Poribacteria bacterium
GACGCAAATCAGGTAAAAGACCGGTAATTGTTGCGTTATCCGGTTGGAATTCACCCTCATGTGAGTAAGGTGGACATTTTACACCTTTCAATTGACATTTCAATTTCATGAGAGGCCTCCTTCATTTTAAAATACCTATCTCTTAAGACATCCTTTAACCTTATATATATCTTAAATAGAAAAAGTTAATAGCAAATTGCAGATTTTTTTCTATTTTGTGCATTTTTTTGGATAATAGATATGATTTCTGCCATCAAAGAGGTTTCTGCATTACAGTTTTTTCATCAGTTTAACATCTGCTCCTTGGTAAAGAGGTGTTGAAAGCATCACAAATTGAATTTTATTAAGGATACCTCATAAAAGAGGAGTTTTCAACCTTAAATTAATGGTATTAGGTTTGCTAAAGAAGCATAACTTTCGGAAACCGAATGTTCTTTATGGAATAGGCCACCCTGGTGTCGGTTCAGTACGGAGTGCCTCAAGTTCGTAAAGTTCTTCTACGCTAACTTCACGGCGGAGTTTTGCCGATAGGAGCGCACCACTCATAATCTCTGTGACCTTCAGACCAATATCGCCATTGCTAACAGGTTGTGCATTACTACTGCATGCGTCAATAAAATCGCGAAACTTATCGGGGAAGTGCATATCTGGCAGCTCCAACGGTGTTTCAACGAGATTTTCACGATAGCGTCTACGATTGCCCTTATCATCAGTTTCCCATTCACCTTTTTCAAGAAAAAGTTTATCGTTGCTGAATGACCCTTTAGAACCGAAGATAAAGATACCCTGCTGTTGCCCTGCCATATTGCATGACCAACCGTTTTCATACGTAAACGACATGCCGTTTGTAAATCTGACAAATACGGATGCGAATTCCTCAACGTCGTTTATCTCCTCACCAGTGTATTCGGGAGGCATGCCGCGATAGGCGATACCGCTAATAGTAGCAGGTTGCGGTGAACCGAGCAGATAGATAGAACGATTGATGAGATAAACCGCTGTGTCGTATAAGGTGCCTCCGCCGCTGTACATTGAATTGAGAAACCATTTACCAAATCCAAACATATCAACATTGGGCCTACCACGAACACGGTAACTGGTGAGTCTACCGTAGTGCACATCTCCGATTTTTCCTGATGTGACATACTCTCGGATAGCGTAGCTTCTCGGATCAAGACAAGTGCCGCCGCTCTGGTATGCGAGTTTTACGCCTGCTTTATCGCATGCGTCGCGCATGTTTCTTGCCTCAGTTGCGGTGCGTGCCATCGGTTTTTCACAGAAGACGTGTTTGCCAGCGTTGGCAGCTGCCACTGTCGGTGCTTCATGGGCAAAGGGTGGTGTAGCAAGACTAACTGCGTCTAATTCACATTCCTTCAACATTTCGTTGTAATCACTGAAGATTTCAACACCGTTGTCTTTATACTCTGCCCAACGTGCAGCGTTCTCTTTCAAGCGATCCCGTGCTTCTGCAGTATCCGCTTTTTCGGCGTCAGCAGTAGCAGAGTTCGCGCGTGCCTCTGCACCAGAAAGCACTTCCGCGGCTCTTCGTTGTGCGTTTGCGTCAACTGTATCGCAAACAGCAACGATTTCCGCGTGCTGTGGATGTGCTAAATATCCGTTGACGTGTGAACCGGATATCATGCCGCATCCGATTAGTCCAATTTTTATCCGTTTTGACATTGTGATGCTCCTTTAGTAACGTGAGTTTGAAAAAGTTTTCATCCGCAGCATTCTCTGTTATTTTTGGCAAAAACGGCACAACCTAACAGGTTATGCTACAAAAACAGTGCTTTTTTTAGACTTGAAAAGTGTTTAGAGCAAACTCACATTTTATTATCAAACTCACGTTAGTAGTATTCTAACAACAGCAAGTTCGTGCGCTACATTCTTTGTTTGGAATTGTCGTTCCTACAATGAACCCGATGGTGAGCGTCCGGCACCAACTTTGACGTGTGTATCTGCCAACTGAATTTCTACATGTGCAATACACTCTTGAAGGTTCTTAAAGGGAGAACTCGGATATGATTCTATGCTAAAATTTAGGTCGTTTTCACCGAAAGTTACCATATCTACGCCCGGTTTGGCGAATTTACGGACGTTTATAACTGCATCAACAGACTCAATCTGTAAGATGAGAATGCCAGTATTGTTCCACCACTCAGCGTATTCGAGACGGTCCATCCCCCGTTTAATACCGTAACCATTACTGGGGCCCCAACTCCGTTTTCCCATTTGTGGATAGTAAAATGCATCAATAGCCTCATCTACTGTCTCGACTTTTTCGACTTGTGGCACGACAATAGCGAGGGGACCTAAATCCAGCATGTTACCTATGAGATAGGCGTTCCGAGTGTGTTTGATACGAAGTTGCACACCTACACCGAATTCGTTTGCCATCGTACAAAATTCAACGAGTTTGTCTTCATTTGCGGCTGCGTGCTGATGGTCGGTACCGATTAGATCGTAGTTGTCTCGACTGAGGACAGCTTCCATTTCGTCGCGGATGCAACCGAACGGAACACCGGACGCTATTTTAATCGGCTCTTGGTTGCGGATGCGTTGTTTTAAGGACATTGGGAGGACCTCTTTGGGGTTCAATCTGATTGTGAAGTCTATTATAGGTGTTTCCTGTTTTTTGTCAAGTGGTATAGTTAAATCTCAGTAACCATTCCTTGTAAATTTTGGGTAATTTTGATAATCTATTATTCAACACAATAATTAACTGTGGAGAAATTAATGTATACTATTCAATCCACTTTAACCGAGGAGGAAAAGTGGTATTTTGATTTACATGGTTTCCTTGTCTTGCGGAATGTTATTTCAAAGCACGAGATTGAGGAAATGTTGAAAGTGCTTCAGCATTGGCTCACAATTGACGAATCTGACATCCCACCGCCGTTGCACCGTGGGAGGCAAGAACCGTGTAAAACACATATAGGACATATCCAATATGGACATCGTTTATTTCAAGACCTTGCAATGAATCCTGACATTATGCGGGTTGTAGCGGGGTTAACTATGAACGCTCCGCGTCTTTTTCACAACAATTTCACGATGATGACAAAGCATGACTACCCTCAACATTTTCATCGTGATGATAGCGGGTTTAAGTTTCCATCAGGGTTTCGCAATCCGCACAACGATTATCAAGCTGCTTCGGGGCATATCTACTGTAATCATCTTGCGACGTGGGTTGCACTGGTAGACGTGCCACCCGGAACAGGATTTTGCCTTGTTCCTGGGAGTCATAAATCCCTATTTCAAACACCAGAAAATCTACCTGTCCGACACGATCCACCGACTTCAATTACGTTACCGATGCAGGCAGGTGATGTTGCTATCTTCTCAACGAATCTACTTCACGATGCAAGTCCGTGGACAGAAGAATATCCGCGTATGAACATTTTTCAACGGTATCAACTGAGTGTCTATTTCAATGAAGGCGGAAAGGGAGGGTATCCGTTTGAGGAACATCGTGATAAAATTTCGGAAGAACAGTATGAACTGGAATCGTTTTCAAAAGAGATAAAGGCGGCTGTCCAACGTATTTTACCAAATGGAGGTGAAGAATGAAATTAAAGGAACAGGTGTGTATTATTACAGGGGGTGGCAGCGGAATTGGTCGTGATGCTGCCCTAAAAATGGCACAAGAGGGTGCTACAGTTGTGATTGTTGGCAGAACAGTATCAAAGTTAATTGTCGTTAAATCTGAAATAGAAGCAATGGGTGGCACAGTAGTGAGTTGCGTACTTGATGTAGCAGACTATGATGCTGTCCAACAGATGGTCAGCGATGTGCTTGAGAAATTTGGTCGGGTTGATGTGCTTGTGAACAATGCAGGACACAGTTCGCACAATCGGCGGCTCCTCAATACGACACCTGAGGAGACACGCTCGGTCATTGACTCAAACCTAATCGGCACGTTCTTCTGTACACAAGCGGTTGTGCCTGCGATGCTGAAAGCGAAATCGGGGACGATTATCAATATATCGTCGCTTGCAGCGGTTACGCCCGGACCTTTCAGTGGATTTGCTTATGGTGCTGCAAAATCAGGGGTAATTAATTTTACGGAGTTTCTGAACAATGATTTGAGGAATACAGGTGTTAGGGCAAGCGTTATCATTCCGGGTGAGGTAGCAACGCCGATTCTGGACAAACGTCCGATTCCGCCCGATGCCGATGCACGGACAACAATGGTAGACGTTGCTGAAACATCAGCATCAATCCTTCTCATTGCGACTTTACCACAACGGAGTAACATACCGGAATTGGTTATTCGTCCGACAATGCATCGCGATATGGCAGGCGAAGTCGTTGAATTAGACGATTGATAGATTACGGTTTGTAAATTGTTGTTTCGGGATAGTAGCGTGCCCACGCGAACCAGTAGATATTGACAGCGGATAGCCGTTGCAAACGTGCCCCCTTGTGTTTACCCGATATCGCTTTACCTGTAATGAGATTCCATTCTGTGCCGGAATTATCTTGAGCGAAATAACCATCCTTAGATGTAAAAATTATCGCCTTATTGTCTACGGCACGTTTAAAAACAGCGGTTGCAAACGACTCCTTGTCGTGAAAGATTAACAAAGGCACACCGTTAACTGAATCGTTGATTATAGCAGTTTTCGCAAATCGTGTAAGCGGATAGGCGCGATAGTACGTCTTACCAGCATCTTTGGTCTGGGTATGTGTAAGATTACTTTGTGAACTGCCTCGTCCACCATCACCGCCATCGCCTCCGCGTCCACCAGCTGTGCCATCCTGTCCATCAGCGCCATCTTTTCCATCAGCACCGTCATGTCCATCTATACCATCGGCACCGTCTTTTACCTGTACTTGGACTCCGATCACAAGGGATTTGTTAGGTAGCCTTTTATCGGTGTATCTCGTTCCACTCACACCTGTATCTTGACTGGTGTGATACCCCTCATATACGTCACCTCGTGGAGGACTTTCGCGCTTACCCACAGACAACACTTTTGTCTTGGGGTAATTCTTCCGCCATGTTTTCCATGCGATTTGCGGCATAGAGGCAAGTGGTTTCAATTGCTTGCCTTTTAGTGGGCCCTCTATCGCTTCTCCTGTGATGTGAGACCACAGGGAACGGGTCTGATGGTCATACATTAACAACGCATCTCGCCATAATTTGCCACTAACACCGAAAGTATAGGTTTTACCGTCGAGTTCCCGGCTATACACGATAGCCGTTTTACAGAGCGGTCACCATGTCGTTGCGATTTTCTGTCCACCGACAACATCGTTGACAATCTCATGTCCGTTCAGCAGATAGAGTGAGTAGGCATGACTTTCACCGTTGAATGTCACACCAATGACCGGAGCATCTGTGTCTAATTTTGCTTTGGCGGCAGGCACGAATTGCGGCTTTGTGATAGCGGGGATTGCATCAAACTTCAGTAAAGTTATGATTGGGTCTTTGTCGTGGTCTGCAGCAGTTACGCTGAGGGTAAAAGAGAGTAAAAAAGTGAGAATGATGTAGTTTCGCGAAAAGTAAAGTGTGCTTTTGG